>NZ_JAALDZ010000380.1:0-1036 GCF_014145125.1 Dietzia sp. CQ4
GTCCGGGACGCGGCGGTCCGGGGGCCGGCGGGTGAGCATGACGGTCGCCGGCAGACGGGCGCGCCGTGCGGTCCGGACCCGGCGGATCGTGCGTGCCACGGCCGTCGTCACCGCCGCCTTCTCGCTGCTGACGGCCGCGCTCATCCTGCTGGCCTGCTTCGTCAACGACCAGCGCATCGACCGGGACATGGGCAGCGCCACCGCCACCGTCACCGAGGTCACCGATCGCCGCGCCGCGGTGGAGTTCGACGCCGGCGGCGGCCACCACGTCCGCCCGGTGACGGGGGTGTTCTACCCGGTCGGGCTGATCGAGGGGCAGCGGGTCCAGGTCGAGTTCCGGCGTGCCAACCCCGACCTCGTGCGCGTCTCGGGCCGGAGCTGGACGGTCGCCGTGCTGCCCGCCCTCTCCGTCCCCGCGGTGGTCATACCGCTCGCCGCGCTCGCGTATGCCGTCGCGTCACCAGGGGTTCACCGGCTGACACCACGAGTTCCCCGCACCGACCCGCGCTGATCACCGTCCGGTGGTCCGGGCGGGAGACAGTGACGGTGTGCGCGTAGCCATCGTCACCGAATCGTTCCTGCCCAGCGTCAACGGCGTCACCAATTCCGTCCTGAGGGTCCTCGAGTACGCACGTCGGCACGGCCACGACTGCCTGGTGGTCGCGCCGTCCGGCAACGTCGGCCTGCGCCGCGGGGCCACCGATGCGGTCCGGGCCCACCCGCTGGTGAGCGCCATGGCGCCTCTGCTCGGCACCTCCGGTGCGCCCGGACCGGATCACCACCTGGGTTATCCGGTCCACCGGGTCACCGCCGTGAGGGTCCCGGTGGTGTCCTCGCTGCCCGTGGGTGCGCCCAGCCCGAGCGTGTACAACGCCCTCCGGCATTTCTCGCCCGACGTGGTCCACCTGGCCTCGCCGTTCGTCCTGGGCGCGGCCGGTGCGGCCGCGGCACGCGCACTGGACGTCCCGTCGGTGGCGGTCTACCAGACCGACGTCGCCGGGTTCTCCACCTCCTACGGGATCGGCGCCATGGCGGA
>NZ_JAALDZ010000381.1:0-1156 GCF_014145125.1 Dietzia sp. CQ4
GAGCGCGCGCCGGCGCGTTGGCCTACCTGGAGAACGACGACGACGAGGACTCCGCCTCCCGGGCCGCGGCCGCGACCAACGCCTCCGCGCCGGTGACCCCGCCGCAGAAGGCAGCGCGCCGCCGCCTCGACCTGGACCCGGTCGGCATCGTGCTGCTCGGGGCGGCCGTGTTCTCGGTGATGCTGCCCTTCCTCAACCGCGGGGCCCACCCCGCGCTGTGGGCCCTGGTGCCGCTCGGGGTGGCCCTGCTCGGGGCGTTCGCCTGGTGGGAGCGCCGCTACGAGCGGGTCGGTCGACCGCCGCTGGTCAATCCCGAGATCTTCCGCGACCCGGCGTTCCGCAACGGCATGATCATCGTCTCGATCTACTTCATGGGCGGGACCAGCCTGTGGATCGTGATGCCCATGTACCTGCAGTTCCACCTGGGGTACGCGCCGATCGACTCCGCGCTGGTGAGCCTCCCCGCCTCGATCTGCGCCGCGGTGTCCGCGCAGGTCGCGGGGCGGTTCGTGCTGAAGCTCGGGCGTCGGCTGGTGATCGTCGGGTTCTGCCTCACCCTCACCGCGCTGGGCACGTTCATCCTGCTCGCGGGGTTGGTCGAATCCGGGGCGGTGGGCTACCTGATCTTCATGGCCCCCGCCGCGCTGATGGGCACCGCCCAGGGCATGACCATCTCCCCCAACCAGACGCTGACGCTGCGGGCGGTCGACCCCGCGTACGGAGGGGTGGCCGGCAGCATCATCTCGCTGGGCCAGCGCATGGGCACCGCGATCGGCACGGCCGTCGTGCCCGGCGTGCTGTTCTGGATCGTCGAGTCCCAGGACGACTGGCTGCTCGCGTTCCGGGCGGCCCTGGGATTGATCGCCGCGCTGGCGGCGGGCGCGCTGGCGTTCAGCGTGGTGGACCGCCGCCGCGAGAAGCGCTGCGCCTGAACCGGGCAGCCCTCTTCGCAGCTCCCTGCTCGCCCCTCCCCCGGTTGGCGGCCACCCCACCCCGACCCCACCGTGGTTGGCTGTGGTTGGCGGACACCCCACCCCGGTCGGCGGACACCCCGCCCCGGTTGGCGGACATCTGATGCGAGGGACGGCCCGCCAGACACGAATTCTGTCCGCCAGGTGAGGGACGGGGTCCGCCAGGTGAGGGACGGGGTCCGCCA
>NZ_JAALDZ010000382.1:0-1071 GCF_014145125.1 Dietzia sp. CQ4
CAGACCGCGGCCTCCTGCGCTCCCGCCAGAGGGAGGCGCGCGATGAGCTGGGTCACCACGGCGGTGCCCAGTGCGGCCACCGCCACGCCGCCGAGCAGGAATCGTTGGCCGACGATCCCGGTGTGACGCCCCGCGGAGGCGCTCAGGACGAGGGCCAGCGCCACCGCTGATCCGAGGAGCGCCGCGGGGATGATCGCCACCCCGCGCAGCCCCCAGAACGCCATCCCGGCGACGGCCCCCGCGGATGCCCCGTGGGAGATGCCCAGGATGTCGGGACTGGCCAGGGGGTTGCCCAGGACGCGACGGAACAGGGCTCCGGAGGCGCCGAACGCCAGCCCCGCCAGTGCGCCCAACACCGCGCGGGGAAGCTTGTCCTCCATCACCACGAAGGTCGCGCCGGGAATGGTCGCCCCTCCGAGGATGGCGAGGAAGTCGGGGATGGTCACCGTGTACCGACCCAGGAGGACGCGGACGGCCATGGCCGCCACGAGGGCGGCGACGAGCGCGAGCACAAGGAGCAGGGCTCGTCTCCGGCGACCGGCGGCGAGTGTCCGGACGAGCTCGTCCGTCTCCACCCGGTCGGCGGGTCGGTCGAGGACTGCGGTGCTCACGAGGCGCCCACCCCCCGGTTCATCCGCAGCATGGCGATCAGGAACGGCACGCCCATCGCCACCGTCATCACACCGACGGCGATCTCACCCGGCGGGGCGAGGACACGCCCCACGGTGTCGGCGAGGAGCAGGACGACGGGGCCCACGATCACGGACAACCCCAGGACCACCCTGTTGCCGACCCCGACGAGCCGGCGCAGCAGATGGGGGACGAGGAGCCCGAGGAACGCGATCGGGCCGGCCAGCGCGGTGGCGACCCCGGACAGGATCACCACTCCACCCAGGACGACCGCCCGGCCGGCCACCGGGCCGACCCCGAGCCCGCGCGCCAGGTCGTCGCCCAGCGCGAGTGCGTCGAGTGACGCGGCCCCGGCGAGGACGAGCGCGAGTCCGAGGAGGATGAACGGCACCGCGGCGGTGATCTCCGGGGCCCCGGAGCGTGCCACTGATCCCAGTCCCC
>NZ_JAALDZ010000383.1:0-1756 GCF_014145125.1 Dietzia sp. CQ4
CGCGGTGGCCGCGGACCCGCCCAGCGAGGGCGGCGCCTCGGCGGGCGCAGGGTGCTCTCCACGGAGGGGGATCGGCAATGAGGTGGGGCCGGTCGACGGGACGTCGAGACGCCCCCGAAGCCCCCGACCCCGCCCGGACCGGCTCATCGGGTGGCCTCCGGGTCGGAGGCCGCGGCAGCTGCCTCGGCGGCCACGGGCAGGGCGTCGGAGATGTGCTGGAAGTCGTCGTCGGTCAGCGCGGTGGAGACGAACCAGGTCTCGAAGGCGCTCGGCGGGGCGTAGATACCCCGGTCCAGCAGGGTGTTGAAGAACGGTGCGTACCTGAACGTCTCGGCGGCCTTGGCCCCGGCGTAGTCGGTGACCTGCTTGTCGGTGAAGAAGACGCTGAGCATGGTCCCGGCGCGCTGGATGGTGTGCGCCACCCCGGCGGCCTGCAGGGCGTTGCTCAGCAGTGCCTCGAGGCGGTCCGCATTGGTCTGCAGCGTGTAGTAGCAGGAGTGGTCGGCCAGGCGCAGCGAGGCGAGACCCGCCGCCACCGCGACCGGGTTCCCCGACAGCGTGCCGGCCTGGTAGACGGGCCCGGCGGGGGCGAGCGCGGACATCACGTCGGCGCGGCCACCGAACGCCGCGGCGGGCAGCCCGCCGGACATGACCTTGCCGAAGGTGGTCAGGTCGCCGGCCACGCCGTCGATCCCCCACCAGCCGCGGTCGCCGGCCCGGAAGCCGGTCATGACCTCGTCCATCACCAGCAGCGCGCCGTTCTCGGAGCACAGGGTGCGCAGTTCCTCGTTGAAGCCGGGCAGCGGCGGGACCGTGCCCATGTTGCCGGCGGCTGCCTCGGTGATCACGCAGGCGATCTCGCTGCCGTGGTTGGCGAACACCAGGCGGGCCGCCTCGACGTCGTTGTACGGCAGCACGATCGTGTCGTGGGCGGTCGCTCCCGTCACGCCGGGCGAGTCCGGCAGGGCGAACGTCGCGAGACCCGAGCCCGCGTCGGCCAGCAGCGCGTCCACGTGACCGTGGTAGCAGCCGGAGAACTTGACCACCTTGGACCGACCGGTGAACCCGCGTGCCAGACGCACCGCGCTCATGGTGGCCTCGGTGCCGGAGTTGACCAGGCGCACCTCCTCGACCGAGGTCCGGCCGACGATCTCGCGGGCAAGGTCGACCTCGCCCTCGGTGGGGGTGCCGAAGCTCAGACCGCGGGTGGCGGTCTCCCGCACGGCGTCGACGATCGCGGGGTGGGCGTGGCCGTGGATCATCGGGCCCCAGGAGGACACCAGGTCGATATAGGTGTTGCCGTCGACGTCCGTCATGCGGGAACCCCGCGCTTCACGCATGAAACGCGGGGTTCCGCCGACGGAGTTGAAGGCGCGGACCGGGGAGTTGACCCCGCCCGGGATCAGCTCGCGGGCCTCGGCGAAGAGCTCGGCCGATCGGGTGGTGCCGGACAGGCCGGACGGGGTCGGGAAGGCATCGCTCGCAGACGTCACCCGTCCAGTGTCTCAAAGACTGCCCGCGAGTACCCCCTCGCGGTGTCAGCCCTGCGGCGGGGCGGGCTGGCCGTGCGGTGCGAACATCGCCTTGACGGCGGTGTCGACCTGTCCGGCCACGTCCTGCAGGGCCTTCTCCGCCTGCTGGTGCAGCTCCTGCGGGGTGGGCAGCGGCGCCGGTGCCGGGATCACCGGAGCGGGCACCGCGGGTGCAGCGACGGGGGCTGCCGGGGCGGGGGCGGTGGCCGCTCCGGTGTCGCGGT
>NZ_JAALDZ010000384.1:0-3031 GCF_014145125.1 Dietzia sp. CQ4
ACGGCCACCGCGGCGAGGGCCACCAGCCACGCGGCGAGCGGCAGCAGGGCCAGCAACACGAGCACCCAGCCGACGCTCATCGGGGATCCGCCGGGCGGGTCGGGGACTGCCGGGTGAAACGCATCGGTTCCAGCCACGGTCCGCGTCGCCCGGGCTCCCCGGGGCCTCCCACGGGTTCCAGGCCCCTGGTCCGGGCCGCGGCGAGGATGACCGTCCGGGGCAGTCGCAACTCCCAGGGGCGCACGACCACCTCGTCGTCGTCGACATCCAACAGTGCCGCCAGCGCGCGGGCCCGGCGGCCGTGCCGCTGGCGATACGACCGCGCGGGATCCACGCCCCTCAGGCCGCGGATACGCTCCGCCGGGCCGATTTTCCGCATGCAACGGATCGTACTGGGCCGTAGGCTCGCCCCCATGTCACCGATGTCGCGCCACAAGCCCGACCAACACCAGGCCGACCCCCACCAGTCCGATCCCCGACACCCCGAGCCCGAGCTCACCGACGACGGTCACGTGGTCGAGCCCAGTGCCGACAACTACCGGCACGCGGCCGAGCTCGAGATCGATCGGGACTGGTACAAGTCGGCCGTGTTCTACGAGGTCCTGGTCAGGGCGTTCAACGACTCCGACGGCAACGGCACCGGGGACCTGCGCGGGCTCACCGAGAAGCTCGACTACCTGGAGTGGTTGGGGGTCGACTGCCTCTGGCTGCCGCCGTTCTACGACTCGCCGCTCCGCGACGGCGGGTACGACATCCGCGACTTCCGCGCCGTGTTGCCCGAGTTCGGGACCGTCGAGGACTTCGTCGACTTCCTCGACCAGGCGCACCAGCGGGGCATCCGGGTGATCACCGACCTGGTGATGAACCACACCTCCGACACCCACGCCTGGTTCACCGAGTCGCGGTCCGATCCGACCGGGCCGTACGGGGACTTCTACGTGTGGTCCGACGACGACACCCGGTACCCGGACGCCCGCATCATCTTCGTCGACACCGAGACCTCCAACTGGACCTACGATCCGGTGCGCGGACAGTTCTACTGGCACCGCTTCTTCTCCCACCAGCCCGACCTCAACTACGACAACCCCGAGGTCCAGGACGCGATGATCGACGTCCTGCGGTTCTGGTTGGACCTGGGGATCGACGGGTTCCGCCTGGACGCCGTGCCGTACCTGTTCGAGCGCGACGGCACCAACTGCGAGAACCTCCCCGAGACGCACGAGTTCCTGCGCAAGTGCCGGGCGGTGGTGGACGAGGAGTACCCCGGCCGGGTCCTGCTGGCCGAGGCCAACCAGTGGCCCGAGGACGTGGTGGCGTACTTCGGCGAGCCCGAGGTGGGCGACGAGTGCCACATGGCGTTCCACTTCCCGCTGATGCCCAGGATCTTCATGGCGGTGCGGCGTCAGTCCCGGTTCCCCGTCACCGAGATCCTCGCGCACACCCCCGACATCCCGTCCTCCGCCCAGTGGGGCATCTTCCTGCGCAACCACGACGAGCTCACGCTCGAGATGGTGACGGACGAGGAACGCGACTACATGTACGCGGAGTACGCCAAGGACCCGCGGATGAAGGCCAACATCGGCATCCGCCGCCGCCTGGCCCCGCTGCTCGACGGCGACCACAACCAGCTGGAGCTGTTCTCGGCGCTGCTGCTCAGCCTGCCCGGGTCCCCGGTGCTGTACTACGGCGACGAGATCGGCATGGGTGACAACATCTGGCTGGGCGACCGCGACGCCGTGCGCACGCCGATGCAGTGGAGCCCCGACCGCAACGCCGGGTTCTCCCGGTGCGACCCGGGCCGGCTCTACCTCCCGGTGATCATGGACCCGCAGTACGGCTACCAGGGCGTCAACGTGGAGGCGCAACTCAACTCCACCGCCAGCCTGCTGCACTGGACGCGGCGCATGATCCACGTGCGCAAGAGCCACCCCGCGTTCGGACGCGGCGAGTTCACCGATCTGGGTGGCTCCAACCCGAGCATCCTGGCCTATCTCCGGACGATGGGGTCCCCCGAGGAGGACCCCCGGGCGGACGTGATCCTGTGCGTCAACAATCTCTCGAGGTTCCCGCAGGCCGTGCGCCTGGACCTCTCGGAGTTCGCCGGTCGACGGCCCACCGAGCTCACCGGCGGGGTCCCGTTCCCGGAGATCGACGCCGACCCGTACCAGCTCACCCTGCCCGGTTACGGCTTCTACTGGCTGGAGCTGCGCAGTCCCACGGACACCCCGGCATGAGAGGCGCGGCATGAGCATCACCCCCGTCGACGACGACGCCATGGTCAGGTTGCTGACCGAGTGGCTCCCCGGACAACGCTGGTTCGCGGGCAAGGGCCGGCGACTGTCGACGGTGCGGATCGCCCGGCGGGCGGTGCTGCTCGACCACGCCGACGTCCTGGTGGAGCACCTGCTGGTGGACGTGGAGGTGGACGGGCGACCACAGCGCTACCAGGTCCCGCTGGCCACCGCGCGGACCCTGCCGGACGACCGCCGGACGCTCCCCCTGACCCCCGACGGCGCCTCACCGGTGGTCTACGACGGACTGCGCGATCCGCGCGGGACCGAGTCGCTGGTGTCGCACCTCTCCGGGCAGGACGAGGTGGGAGGGCTGCGGTTCCGCCTGGTCCCGGGCGCTCCCGCCCCGGAGCCCGCCCGGGGCAGGCTGCTCGAGGGCGAGCAGTCCAACTCGTCCCTGGTGTTCGGCGACGACCTCATGGTCAAGGTGTTCCGACTGGTCCAACCCGGCCTGAACCCCGACGTGGAACTCCACGCCGCGCTGGCCGACCGGCGGTGCCCGGCCGTCGCGTCGCTGCGGGGCTGGGTGGAGCTCGACGACGACGGGGGCGACCCGGACGCCGACGACGAGGCCGGCCCCACGACCCTGGCGATGGCCCAGGAGTTCCTCGCCGGCGCCGCCGACGGGTGGGCGATGGCCACGGCGAGCGTGCGCGACCTGTTCGCGGAGGCCGATCTCCTGGCCGATGAGGTGGGTACCGACTTCGCCGACGAGTCCCGGAGGCTCGGGGCCGCCGTCG
>NZ_JAALDZ010000385.1:0-3495 GCF_014145125.1 Dietzia sp. CQ4
CGGCGGGCCCGCCGCGGCGACCGGGGGGACCACGACGGCGGTGACCGCGGTGATCGAGGTCGACCGCAAGGCCGCCCGGCCCGGCGGTGCCATGGGCTTCGCGGCAGCGGGATTCTGGCCCGGCGAGCAGGTCTACGTGGTGCTCGGTGAGGGTGACGCCGCCGTCGGCCCCGTCCTCGCAGGAGTCGACGGCGAGGTCGCGGGAGTGCTCGTGCTCCCGGAGGACATCGCCTCGGGGACCCACGAGATCCGCGCGGCGGGCGCTGGCTCGGGGTTGGAGGCCGCGGAGCGGTTCCCGGTGCGGACGGACATATCCCCGACGGCATCGGCCGCCGGACTCGGCGGGTCGGCGGGGTGGGTCTTCCTCGCCCTCGCGGCCCTGGCCCTGTCGGTCGCCGCGGCGGTCGCCGTCAAGCGAAGAGTCCTCTCCATGGCCGACGGCGACGACGGACCCGACGGTCCTGACGGACCCGACGGTCCCGCCGGTCCCGCCGGTCCCGCCGGGCCCGACGACGTCCACGAGGACGACGTGAACCACCACCCCACGACCGTCGTCCAGCACGAGGAGCCCCGATGACCAGTCACCTGCGATCGACCCACCGCCGGGCCACGGCCCTGGCGCTGACACTGGTGCTCGCCTTCGGCGTGCTCCTGGGCACTCCGGCTGCGCACGCACAGGGCTCCGAGGTCGAGTTGACCGATGCGGAGTTCCGATGGGGGCTCAGCAGACAGAGTGCCGGGCCCAGCCACGGCCCCGGGCTCAACTTCCTCTCCGCCGGGGACAGCTCGTCGGCGCTCGCCGGGTCCGGGGCGACGATCACCGAACAGACGTGGAGAGCCACGTCGGGCGACGTCACGATCGAGAAGCGATCCGCGACCGGGGCCACGGCGGCCGCCACCTGGGCCGGCACGCAGACCGACCAGTCGGGAACGCCGATCCGTGACGCCGCCTCGAGCAGGTACAGCGGACTCGAGATGGTCTTCGGCAACGGCACCGGGACGGTCGACGCTGGGGCGGGCACCGCCGAGATCGAGTGGAGGGGCACCGCCTCGGTCCTCTACTACTCGGGCCTGGTGTTCCTCAGCGTCACCGACCCGGTCCTCACCGTCACGCCCACGAAGGCGACCGTCACCGCGACCCTGGGAGGGCGACGGAGTTCCCAGGACAACCCCGAGGTGTCGGTCCCGATCCCGTCGCGCACCGTCGTCGTCGCGAACCTCCCCCGGAATCGCGTGGAACTGGGTGGGAAAAAGGGTTTCTCCGTGACCCCCGAATACCTCCGCGTGCCCTATTCCGCCAAGCCGGGAGAGAATCCCCAGACGAGAGACGGGAATGACTGGGGAGCGTTCCCCGCTGAATTCGTCGACTTTGCCGCTGACGCCGGATCGGGAGGATTCTGGTATTCCACCGGTACCTCCGACAGCGCGAAACCCGCCCTCCCGATAGCGGTGAGCTGGAATTCGGATGACCCCGAGGAAATGCCGAATTCCGGAGGCTCGGGTGGGTCGAAAGGAATCGTGGGGCAGGTACTCGACAACACGGTCGAACAGGTCCTCCGCGCTGCGGGCGACGACGTCGCCGACACCGCGGCCGCCTGGATGGACGAGGCGTGGAAACCGCTCCAGCCCGATGCGGTGAGGGCGGCGCGGGAGGGAGCGGACCCGGGCGTGTCGCCCGAATCCCCGGCCGCCGAGGGGGTCCCCGTCGACGAGGTCTTCGAGGAGTACTTCGAGGAGTACTACACCTCCACCTCTCCGATGACCGCCGGCACCGTGGGCGGCACGCTCGCCTCGATCCCCGCGTCCTCCGCGAGTCCCTCCACAGGTGGCCCCGCGCCCGCAGCGTCGACCGCTCTCGCAGACCAGGCGACGATCCCGGTGGCGGCCAACTCGCCGCTCCACGGCGCCGACGTGGTCTACGCCCAGACTTCCGCCTCCCAGAAGGCCGGAGACCCCACCCACCAATGGCAGTGGTGGGTGGGGACCGCATTGCTCGCGCTCGCGGCAGTGCTGTTCTACCAGACAGTTCGACGAAAGGACTGATGTGAAGACTTCTCGATCCCGGCTCGCGCTCGCCGGCCGACGGGGCACGATGCTGGGGGCGACGCTCGCGTTGCTCGCCGGAGTCGTCGCCGCCCCGGCGGCCCAGGCGCAGGACGTCACCCCGGGCACCGTCTCGGACGCCTCGTTCGTCTGGGGCATCAGCGGATACGCGCAGAAGGGCATCTTCGGGCCGTGGCGGATCCTCGACGCCTCGGGTGACGCGTCGGCTCTCGTGGGGTCGGTCTCGGGGGGAACGCAGGCCGAATACACACCTGCGGCGTTCCCGGCCACCTCGATGCCCGTGAGTCTGGTCGGGGGCCAGCAGGCGACCCCCAACGCGATCAAGTTCTCCGACGGTGAGGGCGTCCGCGGTACGGACGGCACCGTCACCATCGACTGGGACGGCGAGATCACCTTCAACGCCTACCCGGCGAATCTCAACGCTCCCGACGAGACCCTGGCCGATCCGAAGCTGACCGTCAACGCCGACGGTTCCGGAACGCTCAACGCCGATGTCACGATCGGCGCGGCGAACGACATGAACGGCAACCCCACTCCCGAGGTCAACGCCGGTCGCACGACCGTCCTGTCGTTCGGGCCGGGTGCCGCCCAGGTGGCCCAGGACGGCACCATCACCCTGTCCCCCCGGTACGCGGGAGTGCAGCACAACGGTGGGACCCAGGACCGGACCTGCACCGCGCCGAACGTCTGGGGCGCGTGGACGCCCGAGTGGCTGGCGGCCGTGCCGGCGTCAGTGCACCCGCACTACTACAACACCGGCTGTGGCGGAGACCAGAATCTCAAGGGCCCGCTGCCCCTCCAGGTCACCTACGACCTGACCGAGGACGAGATCCAGGTGCCCGTCGGGACCCCGAAGATCCAGCTCTCCGAGACCACACTCGCCGCGGACGGCAGCCACCAGGTGACCATCACCGGCACCGGCTTCGACGACCGGTCCGTGGTGGGTGTCCGCCCGCCGCTGGCCGGAAAGCCCGCCGGGTTCTACCTGGTGTTCGGCAAGTTCGAGGACGCGTGGAAGCCGTCCGCGGGCGGGACCTCGGCGGCGCGCAAGGTGGTCGAGCAGAAGTGGGTCCTCGCCGCGGAGAACCACGCCGTCATCGGGGGCGCCGCCGCCGGCGCCGTCGAACTGCGCCCCGACGGCAGCTTCACCACCACCCTCACCGTCTCGAAGGACGCGGCCGACGCGAAGTCGGAGACGGGCGGCTACGGCATCTACACCTATGCGGCCTCCGGCGCGGTCCACGCGCCGTGGGAGCTCAGCGCGCCGATCACCTTCACCACCGGTGGGGATGACGACGACGATGACGACACCGGAAACGTCGGTGGCGGTTCGCTCGCGGGTATGACGAACCTCTTCGGCAGCCTGATGTAGGTCACACGCGGAACGGGCGCGGCCCCGACACCCTCCCGGGGTGTCGGGGCCGCTTCTCG
>NZ_JAALDZ010000386.1:0-2503 GCF_014145125.1 Dietzia sp. CQ4
GCTGCGCGCTGCGGGGCGCGGGCTGCGAGGAGCTCGAGGTGCGGCGCGCTGGGCGCGCGGCGCGGGGCCGCTGCGGATCGGCGTCTACTCGTACCCCAGGGAGAACGCCGCCTCGAGGTCGTGCTTGGACAGCGCGCGGAACGCGATGTGCGTCTCGGTGTCGACCACACCCGGGACCTTGTTCAGGCGGTCGGAGACGATGTCGGCCACCTCCTCGTTGCGGCGGGCCCGCACGAGCACGATGAGGTCGATGGTGCCCGTCACCGAGTACACCTCGGAGACCCCGTCGATCTCGGCGATCGCCTCGGCGACCTCGGGGATGCGCGCCGTCTCGGCGTGGACGAAGACGATGGCGGTGATCATGGCCTGAAGGGTAGTCCAGTCGCGCGGCCCCGGTTCAGCGCATGTTCTCCGGCGTCCAGTACGCGCGCATCGAACGGATCTTGCCCTGCTCGTCGTGGGTCATGAGGTCCCACACGTTGATGGTGGCCTTGGAGTCGGCGTCGAAGTGGGTGGTGATCTCGAAGTTGAACAGCAGGTCGTCACCGCAGACCCGTGCCTCGATCACCTCGCCCTCGATCTTCAGCGCCACCACGGACGAGTAGAACTCCCGGATCGCCGCCTTGCCCTCGTGGACGGTTCCGTTGCCGACCGGGTCCTCGACCGTGGCGTTCTCGGCGTAGAGGTCCAGAACCGCCTCGAGGTCGCCGGCGACCAGCGCGGCGATGTAGGAGTCGGCGGTGGCACGGATCTGCTCGGGGGAGGCACTCACGGCGGTGGCCCTTTCGGTATGACGACGAGACACCTCGAGCCTAGAACGTGTTCTCGATCAGAGCGTTCGTACGCCGCAATCGATAAAGAATATGTGACTTGCGCCACATTCGTAGCGGGCCTACGCTCCGTTCACCAGACATCAGGACGTCCATCCGGCCCGGGAACGGGGTACGCCATGTCCACACGGAACGTCTCGGCCAGGAGCTCGGACGAGGAGTCCTTCCACACCGGCAGGGTGGTGATCATCTCCCTGGTCGCCGCGCTCGGCGGGTTCCTCTTCGGCTTCGACACCGCCGTCATCAACGGCGCGGTGGACGCCGTCCAGGAGACCTTCGGCATGAACGCCGGTCTCACCGGGTTCGTCGTCTCCTCGGCCCTGCTCGGCTGTATCGCCGGCGCGTATCTCGCGGGCCGCCTCGCCGACCGCTGGGGGCGCACCCGCGTCATGGTCCTGGCCTCGGCGCTGTTCACCGTCAGTGCGATCGGCTCCGGGCTCGCGTTCGGCCCGTGGGACCTCATCCTGTGGCGGGTGGTCGGTGGCCTGGGCGTCGGCGCGGCCTCGGTCATCGCGCCGGCGTACATCGCCGAGGTGGCCCCGCCCTCGATACGCGGCCGCCTCGGGTCACTCCAGCAGCTCGCGATCGTCTCCGGCATCTTCGTGGCCCTGCTCTCCGACGCCTGGCTGGCAGCCGTGGCCGGTGGCGCGATCGAGGAGCTGTGGCTGGGGATCCAGGCCTGGCGCTGGATGTTCCTCACCGAGCTGGTCCCCGCGATCACCTACGGCGTGCTGGCGCTCATGATCCCCGAGTCCCCCCGCTACCTGCTGGCCAAGGGGCTTGTCGGCGAGGCGAGGGACGTCCTGCGCACCATCCAGTCCAGCGGCGTCGACAACCGGATCAAGGAGATCCGTGCGACGGTCCGCGAGGACAGGAAGCGGTCGTGGCAGGACATGCTCACCCCGAGCGGCAGGAACCTCCTGCCGATCGTGTGGATCGGCATCGTGCTGTCCGTCTTCCAGCAGGCCGTGGGCATCAACGTGATCTTCTACTACTCCACGTCCCTCTGGCAGTCGGTCGGCTTCACCGAGGCGGACGCGCTCACCCAGACCGTCATCACCTCGGTCACGAACATCGTCGTGACGATCGTGGCCATCGCACTGATCGACAAGATCGGGCGTCGCAGGCTGCTCATGACCGGCTCGGTCGGCATGACCGTCTCGCTCGCGGTGATGGCCCTGATGTTCAGTACCGCCACGATGGGGCCGGGGCCCGACGGCGAACTCGCTCCCCAACTCGGTGACACCCAGGGGCTCGTCGCGCTGATCGCCGCCAACGGTTTCGTCGTGTTCTTCGGGATGTCCTGGGGCCCGGCGGTGTGGGTGCTGCTCGGCGAGATGTTCAACAACCGCATCCGCACGGCGGCGCTCGGTCTGGCCGCGGCCGCCCAGTGGTTGGCGAACTTCGCGGTCTCCACCGCGTTCCCGCCGATGGCCGAGTTCAGCCTGACGTTCACCTACGGCTTCTACGCGGTGTCGGCGCTGCTGTCCTTGCTGTTCGTGGCCAAGTTCATCCCGGAGACCACCGGCCGCTCGCTGGAGGACATGTAGTAGCCCGGCCCCCGCGCCCTCTCCACCGATCCCCCGCCCCGCCCCGCCCCCGCCAGGCCCGTCGCCAAGAGCGTTCCGCACACATCGACCGAGAAAGGGGTGCGCGGAACGCTCTTCTCGACG
>NZ_JAALDZ010000387.1:0-1323 GCF_014145125.1 Dietzia sp. CQ4
CAACGCGGGGGTCTTCGGGCCCGGCGGGCTGTTCGGTGGGACCACCCCGTCGACGCCCCCCACGACGTCTGCGCCGCAGACCCAGACCACCCAGGCGCCGGCCCCCGCCCCGGCCCCCGAGCCCACACCGCCGCCCCAGCCGGTGCCGTCACCGACCGTCATCCCGCCCGCGCCGGACCTACAGGACATGCTCGATTCGCTGACCTCCGAGTTCAACTCCTTCGTCCCACCGGGCCAGGCCGGCGAGGGCGACGGCGGCGGCAACACCGGTGGCAACGCGAACCCGAACGCGGGTGCGGCCGCGAACAACGGCAGGGGAGGTGACGGCGGATGACGACACCTCACCTGCTGGCGGGCCGGTACGAGATCGGCGAGGTCCTCGGGTTCGGCGGCATGTCCGAGGTCCACCGGGGGCGGGACACCGTCCTCGGCCGTGACGTGGCGGTCAAGATCATGCGGCCCGAGTTGGCCCGCGACGAGACCTTCTACCAGCGCTTCCGCCGCGAGGCGCAGAACTCGGCGTCGCTCAACCACCCCTCCATCGTGGCGATCTACGACACGGGCGAGGAACGCACCGATGACGGCGCGTTGCCCTACATCGTCATGGAACTGGTCGAGGGCGACACGATCCGGGACATCGTCAAGATGGATGGTCCGTTGGAGGTGGAACGCGCACTCGGAGTGATGGCGGACGTCTGCGGCGCCCTCGACTTCTCCCACAAGAAGGGGATCATCCACCGCGACGTCAAACCGGCGAACATCATGATCTCGCGCGACGGGGCCGTCAAGGTCATGGACTTCGGGATCGCGCGCGCGGTCAGCGACGCCAGCTCGACCCTCACCAACACCTCGTCCGTGCTCGGCACCGCCCAGTACCTCAGCCCCGAGCAGGCCCGGGGCGAGACGGTGGACGCCCGATCGGATCTGTACTCGGCCGGCTGCGTCCTGTACGAGATGGTCGCCGGAGCCCCGCCGTTCACCGGCGAATCCCCCGTCGCCGTGGCGTACCAGCACGTCCGCGAGTCACCGCAGCCGCCCTCCGCGATCAACCCGGAGGTCGGCCGGTACGTCGACGCCGTGGTCATGCAGGCGATGGCCAAGAACCCCGAGAACCGGTACGACACCGCCGGGGACATGCGCACCGACCTGCTCGCCGTCCTGAGCGGTGGCCGCCCGGCCGCCCCGCTCGTGCTCTCCGACGACGAGCTCGACGACGGACAACGACCCGACGCCCCCCACGGATTCGCCGGGGCGGGCTACGGCTCGGGCCGCGCCGACCGGATCCCGCCGTCCGAGGCCCCGACCGAGGCGCACGCGCTGCCC
>NZ_JAALDZ010000388.1:0-1434 GCF_014145125.1 Dietzia sp. CQ4
CCGGCGGCGGGGTCCTCGTCGTCGTCACCCAGGGAGCTCGCGGCACGCGCCAGATAGTCGTCGACCACCTCGCCGTTCTCGGGGCCCAGCGCGTCGCTCATCACCCCGGGGCTGCGCGGGAGCTCGGTGCGCAGCGCGGTGAGCACGGCGACCAACGCCAGGACGATCACCACCCCGACGCCCGCGATCCTGAGGACCCGCAGGGCGGCCGATCGGGGGGTCGTCCGACCGGTGCCCCGGGGCCTGCTCACGCCGCGCGGAGGGCGTCCAGCGCGTGCTGGAGGTCATCGGGGTACGAGCTCGCGAAGTCCACGCGCTCACCGGTGCCCGGGTGGTCGAACCCGAGCCCCACCGCGTGGAGCCACTGCCGCTCCAGCCCGAGCCGCCTCGCCAGCACCGGATCGGCGCCGTAGGTCAGGTCCCCCGCGCACGGGTGGTGCAGGGCGGAGAAGTGCACCCGGATCTGGTGGGTGCGCCCGGTCTCGAGCTTCACCTCGACCAGCGTCGCGGCCTGGTGCGCCTCGAGCGTGTCGTAGTGGGTGATCGAGTGCTTGCCGTCGGAGGTGACCGCGAACCGCCAGTCGTTGGAGGTGTGGCGGCCGATGGGGGCGTCGATGGTCCCGGACAGCGGATCGGGGTGTCCCTGGACCAGCGCGTGGTAGGTCTTGTCGACCGTGCGGTCGCGGAACGCCCGCTTGAGGAGCGTGTACGCGCGCTCGGAGGCCGCGACCACCATCAGGCCGGAGGTGCCCACGTCGAGGCGGTGGACGATCCCCTTGCGCTCCGGCGGCCCCGAGGTGGAGATGCGGTACCCGGCGGCCGCCAGCCCCCCGATCACGGTGGGGCCGGTCCAGCCCACGGAGGGGTGGGCGGCCACGCCGACGGGTTTGTCGACGACGACGAGGTCGGCGTCGGAGTAGATGACCGCCATCCCCTCCACCGGCTCGGCGACCACCGCCGGTTCGGCCCGCGGGTCGGGCATCTCGACCTCGATCCACGACATCCCGGTGAGCTTGTCGGACTTGCCCACGGCCCGGCCGTCGATCAGCACCTTGCCCTCGCCGGCGAGGTCGGCGACCGCGGTCCGGGAGATCCCGAGCAGGCGGGAGACGCCCGCATCCACCCGCATCCCGTCGAGACCGTCCGGGACGGGGAAGGTGCGCAGCTCACCCATGCGTTCCGCCCACGGTGTCGCCGCCGGCCCCGCCGTCACGACGCTCCGTCGCGGCGGCGTCCTCCGCCACCAACCCACGCGAGCCGTCGAACTCCACGCCCCTGAACACGGCGACGGCCACCACGATCACGCCGACGACCAGACTCGAATCGGCCACGTTGAACACCGGCCACCACCCCACCGACACGAAGTCCACCACGTGTCCGCGCAGCACCCCGGGCGAGCGGAGGTACCGGTCGACGAGATTCCCGGCGGCACCA
>NZ_JAALDZ010000389.1:0-12028 GCF_014145125.1 Dietzia sp. CQ4
CCAGACGCGGAACCGATTCCCACCACATCACGGGGCACTATCCAATGGGGTAGGGGCGGCACAATCGTCCGGTGTGACTGTGCAGGCAAGAGTGGTGCTGATGCTGTGATGACGACGGATGTGTTCGGCAAGGGTGCGCAGCCCGGTAGCTGGGGCAGACGGGCAAGATGCCAACTGGCCGCAGTGGTGGTGAGTTCGCTTGTACTTACTGGCTGCGCTAGCGGCACTGATGCCGTCGCTTCAGGTGAGACGTTCGATTTTGTCAGCCCGGGCGGCCAGATTGAGATCTTCTATGATCCGCCGGCGGACCGCCAGAAGATCGCGCCGATGTCTGGCCCGGAAGTAGTAGATCCGGAGGCCACTGTGGCGGTCGCAGACTTTCCTGGCGAGGTGGTGCTGATCAACCTGTGGGGTCAGTGGTGTGCTCCCTGCCGGACGGAAACCGACGACCTGCAGCGACTACAGGACAAGTACCAGGCGCAAGGGTTCACCAATCTCGGCGTCAACTTGCGCGACCCGAATCGGCAAAAGCCTGTCGACTTCATCAAGGACAACGGGGTCACCTATCCCTCAATTTGGGACCCATCGCAGGCCGCGGTGGCAGCGCTACATGGTTTCCCCACCTCGGTGGTGCCAGCGACACTGATTCTCGACAAACAGCACCGAGTCGCTGCGGTATATCTAGCAGAGGTCACCGACACCCAGTTGGAGCCGGTCATCGAGAGACTGCTGGCCGAGCCTGCTGAAAGCGACGCTGCATGAACACGGTGCTGATCGCGCAATCCATTGGCCAGACGTTCCAACAAACAGCTGCTTCCGGGCCTCTACTTCTCGCGTTGGGAGCATGTGTCCTTGCGGGACTCGTCTCGTTCGCCTCGCCGTGCGTAGTCCCGCTCGTGCCCGGGTATTTGGCATATATGGCCAGCATCGTGGGTGCAGAGCGCCCGGCGGTGACCGTGCAGGCCGCCGAGCAACGCCGCGCCGAAGCCGGCACGCTCACTCTTGAACAGCAGCGTCAGCGGGTGTCATCGCGACGACGAGTCGTCCTCGCCGCGGTGCTATTCGTTGCTGGATTCACGGTGGTCTTCGTGCTGCTGTCGGCGATGGTGCTGGGCACGGTGCAATACCTCGCCCCCCAGCAAGAATTGCTGCAGCGGCTCGGCGGTGTGGTGACCATCTTGATGGGTCTGGTGTTCATCGGGGCCATACCCGCCCTCCAGAGGGACACTCGAATGCAGCCGAAAGCGCTTTCCACCTGGGCGGGCGCGCCGCTACTTGGCGCCGTCTTCGCCCTGGGATGGACGCCGTGTCTCGGACCGACGCTGGCAGCGGCGTTGTCGGTGGCCGCCGGAACCGGACTCGACGCCGCACGCGGAGTACTGCTCATCGTGGCGTACTGCCTGGGGCTCGGACTGCCTTTTATCGTGGTGGCCTTCGGTTCGACGAGAGCCATCCGCACGGTGGGCTGGCTGCAACGACACACGCGAACGATTCAGATCGTCGGCGGCATCATGCTCATTGTCGTCGGAATCTTGCTGCTCAGCGGCATATGGACGCAGTTCGTGTACTGGCTCCGCGACTTCGCCGTCTCAGACACCACTTTGCCGATCTGACAGTGCTCCGATGGTCTCTCCTAACTCGAGTCGAGTCTGTCTGTCCGAAAAGAACCTTGATCGGATCTTGACGAAACGATGACCCAGATCTCGCATTTCGCCCCGCAGAATCGAGTTTCTAAGACAGGCAAGGAGTTGAGTCTGATGGGGTGGTTTTACGGTATGAACTGGATCGACATCGTCCTGTTGATCGCGTTCGTACTCGGTTTCTGGGCGATGGTTCTGGCCTTGACGACCAGTCTTTTCGGAGGGCATCGGCACCTACGCGGGTCTCACTCTCCTGCTACTGGGGTCGTCTCTTCCGGTATCTCTTTCGGATCTCACGTAGGGACCGCGACTTCGCGAACCGCCGATCATGATGAACGCTGACGCCACGGGGCGGGCAGGTGCGCTAAGACGTGCGCCGCGCGTGCTGGTCTCCCGCCGGTCTTTCTTGGCCGGATCGCTTCTCGCCGGCGCCGGCGCTCTGACTGCATGCTCTGGTTCCGGAGCAGCCACGGGCAGTCCCGTGGGAGCCTCGTCAGATCTCGTGAGGCGGCTTGAGCAGGAGCGACGCTCCCCCGGCCAAACGGTGGTATCTGCGCAGTTGACCCCCCGTCCGGTCGACGTTGATCTGGGTGGCCGAGTCGTCTCAACGTGGGGATACGACCAACAATTGCCAGGCCCACTGGTGCGGGCCCAAGCTGGAGAGCGGCTGCAGATCACCGTGGACAACCAGCTGCCCCAGGAGACCAGCGTGCACTGGCACGGGATCGCCATGAGCAACGACATGGACGGGGTTCCCGGGTTGACGCAGGACCCGATCGCACCAGGCACCACGTTCACCTACGACTTCACCGCCCCAGACCCGGGCACGTACTTCTACCACTCACATTCGGGTCTGCAACTCGATCGGGGCTTGTACGGAGTGGTGATCATCGATGATCCGGGCGAGCCCGGCGACTACGACCATGAATGGCTCGTGGTCCTTGACGACTGGGTCGACGGGACCGGTCGGACTCCCGACGATGTCGCCCGTGATCTGGGCATCGGTGCCGACACCGCAGATGCCGGGATGCAGGGGATGGACCACGACATGATGGACATGCACGGGGGTGAGGGGTCGATGATGTCCCCCATCCTCGGCAGCGCCGGGGATGTCACCTACCCGCACTTTCTGATCAATGGTCGACTCCCTGTCGACCCCTACGTTTGGAGAGCGTCGCGGGGCCAACGCGTGCGCATCCGGTTCGTCAATGCCGGCGCCGACACCGCGTTCCGGGTCGCGCTTGGCGGGCACCGGATGACCGTCACTCACACTGACGGCTTTCCCGTGCTTCCCGAGGACACCGATTCTCTTCTGATCGGTATGGGTGAACGGTTCGATGTTGTGGTCACGCTCGGCGACGGCGTGTTCCCGTTGTTCGCTCAGCCCGAAGGCAAGGATGGCCACGCGCAGGCCCTTGTACGTACAGCAGCGGGCGATCTCCCGACGAATTCCCGACCAGTCGAAGTGGACCGGCGTCCGCTATTGGGTACCGACTTATCCCCCAGCGAGGCAGTACGTCTGTCTAGCCAAAGTCATGATCGGTACCACAGTGTTGACCTGGGCGGGACGATGTCGCCGTACCGGTGGACCCTCAACAGCCAAGTCCACCCGGATTCGATGCCGCTGGAGGTCAACAGTGGGGAGCGGGTGCGGATGCGGATGCGGAACATGTCCGACATGTTCCACCCGATGCACCTGCACGGACATACGTTCGCGCTCGCGGACAGCGGGCTTCGCAAGGATACCGTCACGATTCGGCCGATGCGCACTATTGAGATCGAGTTCGACACCGATAATCCTGGCCAGTGGGCGTTGCACTGCCACAACGCCTATCACCAAGAGGCCGGGATGATGACCACTCTGTCTTACCTCGCCTGACCGGCAAGGTGATCCACTCGCGGGCCCGAAAGTCCGCAGAAGAAAGGGAACCCAGATGAATCGAAAGAAGCTTGTGATGACCGCCGCTGCCGCCGCGGTCCTGCTGGGGCTGTCCGCCTGCACCAGCGACGAGACCGACACGGCCAGCGAGACCACGACCGCCGTCGAGACCACTGCGACCAGCGGGAGTTCGACCACCGAGCAGGCAGAGGAATCAGCTCAGCATTCCGAGGCTGACGTGATGTTCGCCCAGATGATGATCCCCCACCATGAGCAAGCCATCGAGATGAGCGACATCATCTTGTCCAAGGATGATGTCCCCGCCGACGTCACCTCGCTGGCCGAGGAGATCAAGGCGGCCCAGGGGCCCGAGATCGCGCAGCTGACCGACTGGCTTGAGCAGTGGGGCGAGCCGACGCAGCCCGAAGGCATGGACATGGACATGGACATGGACATGGGCGGTGACCATGACATGGCGCAGATGGAGGGCATGCTCTCCGATGAGGAATTGCAGCAGTTGTCCGACGCTCCCGGCCCTGAGGCTGCCGAGTTGTTCCTTAACCAGATGATCGCCCACCACGAAGGTGCCGTGGCCATGGCCGAAGACCAGGTGGAGAACGGCACGTACCCGCCGGCTGTCGATCTGGCGCAAACCATCATCGACACCCAGCAGCAGGAAATCGACACCATGCGGCAGTTGCTTGACCCCATGTAGAAAACGAAGCCTTGTATACCCGGCGGGGTCGATGGCAGTCCGACCCCGCCGGAGACCGTCTGGGCATCAACACATTTTCTTGTCCCTTCCAGAAACGAGATACGCATTCATGCTTTCGCACCGAAAGCGGGCCTGGGCCTCAATAGCCATCCTTGCATCGGCTCTCATCGCGACCGCGTGTTCGAGCCCGCAGCAGACGCCAGCACCCGAATCCGGGGACGCCTCATCGACGGTCGGCACCGCATTAACACCCGCGCTTGACCATGTGCACGGACTCCACCTCGATGCTGAGGGAAGGGTGCTGGCCGGCACGCATACGGGGCTTTTCGTCCTCAACCCCGATGGCGCGACCACCCGCGTCGGCGACGCCGACGACGACTTCATGGGGCTCACAGGCGCGCCCGGGACGGATAACCTCTACGCTTCGGGCCATCCTGGCCCGTCAAGCTCCGCCCCCAATCCTCTCGGACTCATCGAGAGTGTCGACGGCGGCCAGTCGTGGGCGACGAAATCCCTCTCCGGCGAAGTCGACTTTCACGCCCTGACCACTGACGGAAACACCCTTGTCGGATTCGACACCGCCAACGGAATTCGAACGTCCACCGACTCGGGCGTCAGTTGGACCGACGGCATCGAGATAGCCGCGAGAGCATTGGCGATTACCGACGAGGGCATCTGGGCCACAACCGCAGGAGGCCTACAACTCAGCACCGACATCGGGCGCACATTCGCATCAGTACCAGCTGCTCCCGAACTCCTGCTGATATCTGCAGCCGAAGACGGCACCCTCTGGGGGATCGATACCGACGGCACCGCCTGGCGCAAGAACGTCAACGACGATGAGTGGCAGCAGGGACCAGTTGTCGGTGATGTCGAAGCCATCATCGCCGCGGACCAGGACACTGCCTACGCTGCTGATGGACGGTCATTTCATACATTAACGATTCCCTGAAACGTCGTCGGCGGCGCAAACCAAGGCCGACCGAAGACGGAATGGAAACTACCGGTCAGAACGCATACGAACTCGAGGGAGAAGTGGTGAGGAAAGAAGCGATGCTCGCAGGCGGAGCCGCACCAGAGCGCACACCGGCGAAACGGCTTGCCTCGGTCGCGGTGGCCTTGGTGGCCGCAGTAGGGCTGAGCGCGTGCACGATCGGAGATACCGAGGACACCTCGACGGCCGCTGCACCGAAAGAAGCCCCCGCCGCTGCGGCCGTCATTCACACCTCGTTCGAAGATGGGACAGTGGCCGCGACGCCGCGGGAACCGATCGTCTTGGATGTGACAGACGGTGCGTTCGACGATGTCACGGTCACAAACGAAGAAGGCCGCGAGGTCGAAGGCGAGTTCAACGCGGAACGCTCCCAGTGGCGCACCACCGAGACTCTGGGCTACAACCGGGATTACTCGATCGAGGCGAGCGCTACTAACGACGACGGTGAGACGATTACAGACTCGTCCTCGTTCAGCACCGTGGTCCCGAACTCGACCACCAGCGCGAGCCTGGTGACCGGTCAGGGCCACACGGTAGGTATCGCGCAGCCGGTCGCGGTGCGTTTCGAGTCCGCCGTCGGCGACCGTAAGGCCGTCCAGGACGCCATCGAGGTCACCACGACCCCCGCCGTCGAAGGAGCCTTCTACTGGGTGTCGCCCTCGGAGGTTCGCTGGCGCCCCGCCGAATTCTGGGCACCGGGCACCGAGGTCGACGTCGACGTCAACATCTACGGCACCGATATGGGCGAAGGCCTTTACGGAGCCCAGGACGCAAACAGCAACTTCACGATCGGCGACGAGGTCATCACCACGATCGACGACAACACCAAGACAATGACGACCCGAATCAATGGCGAGGTCGTCAGCAGTAGCCCGGTCTCACTAGGAAAGGCATCGACACCCACCCCGAACGGCACCTACTACATCGGCGACCGATACGAATCGCTCATCATGGATTCATCGACGTTTGGTGTGCCGGTCGACTCGGCCGACGGCTACCGGCTTTCAGTCAACTGGGCCACCCAGATGTCCTACAGCGGGATCTACGTCCATGCCGCCCCATGGTCCGTTGAACAACAGGGCTTCACCAACGTCAGTAACGGCTGTATCAATGTCACCGACGCCTACGCCAAGTCGTTCCAGAACAGCAGCAACCGGGGCGACGTGGTCAAGGTCATCAATACCGTCGGACCGACGCTTCCCGGGACCGACGGGCTGGGCGACTGGAACATCCCGTGGGAAACCTGGCGTGCTGGAAATGCCGACCTAGCCTAAGAGGCCCTCGGCCAGGGTTCCGAACAATTGGTTGCGGATACAGACATGGCCGGGTGTTGGCCTGCGTTAATACGCGTCGCCCGTCTCTATGACGAACTCTTCGACTGCGGCAGCAAGGGCCTGGTTCGCGGTGCACCGCCAGCACGGTGAGCTCGTCTCCGCGCTTCCAAAGACCTTGCCGCCACGGCTCTTGCGCCCGCCTACTGGTCAATCCATACGGCGTCCGGGCGATCAGAGTGCAGGCGGAGTGAGCCGCGGACACAAGCGAACATCACCCTTGACCACTACCCCTACGGGGTATAGGTTCATTGGTGTTCGGATTGATCCGAGCCATCGGATGTCTCAACGAACTACACCCGTCAACGGAAGGAGCCGTCATGGCTACCAGCACCAAGGAGTACACCGTCCAGGGCATGACCTGCGGACACTGTGAGTCGTCGGTCAAGGAGGAAGTCGGCGAGATCGCGGGCGTCTCCATGGTGGAGGCCTCGAGCAAGACCGGAACGGTGTCGGTCTCCGGCGAGGGCTTCACCGACGAGCAGGTCGTCGCCGCCGTCAAGGAAGCCGGCTACACCGTCACCTCTTGACGCGAAGCGATCTCGCCAGCCCCAGCAGCTGGCGAGATCCCTGGCCCCGAGCACACCACCCGTTCACCGTGAAGGATTGATCCTCGATGACCCAGACTCAACCCTCCCAGATGCACCCCGCGGTGGATCTGATCGACATAGATCTGGGCGTCACGGGCATGACCTGCACTTCGTGCTCGGGGCGGGTCGAGCGCAAGCTCAACAAGCTCGACGGGGTGGACGCCACGGTCAACTTCGCCACCGAGTCCGCGTCCATCTCCTTCGACCCGAGCAAGGTCGACACGGACGCGCTCATCGAGACCGTGCGCGGTGCGGGATACGACGCGTTCACGATGAAGAATGACGACGACCAGGCTGTGGACGCAACTTCCGCAGGTGGCGGCGCCGGTCCCCGAGACCAGATCGAGGAGGCCAGGGAACGCGAGACCGCAGACCTCAAACACCGTCTGATTGTCTCGGCTGCACTCACGGTCCCGGTGGTCTTGCTGAGCATGATCCCGGCACTGCAGTTCACCAATTGGCAGTGGGCCGTGCTGACCATGGCCACCCCCATCTTCTTCTGGGGAGGCGCACCCTTCCACAAGGCCACCCTCGCCAACCTGCGGCACGGCTCGTTCACCATGGACACCCTGGTCTCCATGGGCACGGCGGCCGCCTACCTCTGGTCACTGTGGGCACTGTTCCTCGGCAACGCCGGCATGCCCGGCATGACCATGGAAGTGCATCTGCTGCCCACAAACTCCACGATGGACGAGATCTATCTGGAGACCGCCGCCGTGGTGATCTCCTTCCTGCTGCTGGGCCGCTGGTTTGAAACCAAGGCCAAGGGGCAGTCCTCCGCCGCACTCAAGGCGCTCCTCGACATGGGAGCCAAGGACGCCGCCGTCCTCCGCGACGGCGTCGAGGTCCGCATCCCCGTGGGTCAGTTGAAGGTCGGCGACATCGTCGTGGTGCGCCCGGGCGAAAAGATCGCCACCGACGGTCGCGTCACCGAGGGTTCGTCCGCGATCGACGAGTCCATGCTCACCGGCGAATCCGTCCCGGTTGAGGTCACGTCCGGCTCCACGGTGACCGGCGCAACCATGAACACCTCGGGAAGACTGCTGATCGAGGTCACCCGCACCGGCGAGAACACCACACTGTCCCAGATGGCCAAGCTGGTCACCGAGGCGCAGTCCAAGAAGGCCCCGGTCCAACGACTGGTCGACCGCATCTCGCAGGTCTTCGTGCCCATCGTGATCGTCATCGCGATCATCACCCTGCTCGTGCACTTGTTTGTGGTGGGAGCGGGACTGGCCACCGCGTTCACCGCCGCCGTGGCCGTGCTCATCATCGCCTGCCCGTGCGCACTGGGCCTGGCCACTCCCACCGCACTCCTGGTCGGTACCGGCCGCGGCGCCCAGATGGGACTGCTCATCAAGGGGCCCGAGGTCCTAGAGTCCACCCGGCGCGTCGACACCATCGTCATGGACAAGACCGGCACCGTCACCTCCGGAGTGATGTCCGTCAGCCAGGTCACCACTGCCGCCGGATTCGACCGGACGGATCTGCTGGTCAAGGCCGCTGCGGTGGAGGCCGCGTCCGAGCACCCGATCGCCCAGGCCATCGCCCGCGAGGGTGCAAAGAGTCTGGCGGGCGAGGGCCCCGTGGCCGACAGGGAGGCCGGATCCGCCATTCTGCCGGAGGTCACCGGGTTCACCAATACTGCAGGCCGTGGCGTCACGGGCACCGTCGACGGTGCCGTGGTGACCATTGGTCGCCCTGAGGGCTCCCTGCCGGCGGACCTGCGGACCGCGTTCGACGATGCCCAGAAGCAGGGCGGCACCCCTGTGGTCGCCCAGATCGACGGCACCGTCGCGGGCGTGATCACCGTCCGCGACACCGTCAAGCCCACCTCCGCCGAGGCGGTAGCCGGACTCAAAGCTCTCGGATTGACCCCGTGGCTACTCACCGGCGACAACGCCGGAGCCGCACGTGTCGTGGCCAGCGAGGTCGGCATTGATCCGGCCAACGTGATCGCCGAGGTCATGCCCCACGACAAGGTCGCCCAGATCGAGAAACTGCAGGCCAAGGGCAAGAACGTCGCCATGGTCGGCGACGGCGTCAACGACGCGGCAGCTCTCGCCGGGGCCGAGCTCGGACTGGCGATGGGCGCCGGCACGGACGTGGCGATCGAAGCCTCCGACATCACTCTGATGAACGACGACCTGCGATCCGCCGTGGACGCGATCAGGCTGTCACGCCGGACCCTGGGCACCATCAAGGGCAACCTATTCTGGGCGTTCGCCTACAACGTCGCACTGATCCCCGTCGCTGCGATCGGACTGCTCAATCCCATGCTCGCAGGCGTCGCAATGGCGTTCTCGAGTGTGTTCGTGGTGACCAACTCCCTACGCCTGCGCGGGTTCACCTCAAGCCACGCGACCCCCAACCACGACCAGACCAGGAGCCAGTCATGACGGATACCCCGGACCTCGCCATCGACCCTGCAGCCGAGCACGATGCCGAAGCCGCTGGCTGCGAGACCCACAGTCACCACGGCTACATGAAGGAAAAGGACCGCTACAAGGCCCGGCTCAAGCGGATCGAGGGCCAGGTGCGGGGCATCCACCGCATGATCGATGAGGAGCAGTACTGCATCGACATCCTCACCCAGGTCAGCGCCATCAATTCCGCACTGCGCAACGTCGCCCTCGGCCTGCTCGACGACCACATGCGCCACTGCGTCGCCGACGCAGTGAACGAGTCCGACGAGGCCGCAGAGATCAAATTCAAGGAAGTGGCCGACGCCATCGCCCGCTTCTCCCGCTAAGCGGGGGCGGGTAGGTGCATGGGAGGCCCCGGCAAGGTCGCGAGCAGGATGCTTCGCGGATGTAGCCGAGCCCCGAAATTCGGTGAACACGCCTCACCAACATACCCCGTTGGGGTATAGTTTGCGGGTGGGAAAGCCAATGAACTCGCACGGCAGAAACCAGGAGAGAACATGACATCTGATCGAATTCAGGATCCGGTCGACGCCGCCGGTTAGCTCGACGAACTCGCGGGCCCTATCCCGGGCTGGCAACCCGGTTGTTCCAATCGTCCCAGGCCATCACCGCAGGTCGTCACCGAAAAAGCCTTCGGGTTCGAGCAATGTGGCTACGGAGTCGGGCCAAAGGCAGCTCACCCTGGCCCACGCCCTTGGGCGCCCGAAAGACCAGCAGCGGCGGAGGGTGCTTCCATCGTTCCGAGCGCCCTAGAAGGGAGCCGCCATCATCGTGGCGCCAGCCCGAACCACTCCCCTGACGAACATCTTGAGCAAACCTTCACACAATCTCCACCACAATCCGCTGGCTCACCCACGATCCTGACTGTCGGCCGGACCCCAGAACGCCAGGACGTGCGTCATCACCGACGGGAACGGCGATCCTGGGATGGGCGGTGTCACGAACGTGGTCGGCCGAGCACAGATGTCAGCACGATTCGATACCCTGCGGCGGTATCGGCTCGTGGCCCGGAGCAACTGCTACTTGGCCCCACGGGAAGAGATGTCCATGACCCCTAGAACACATCATGCGCTAGGGCTCACCGCTGTCAGGGAATCATGTTCTTGCTGTTTCACTCCCTCGAAACTCCTGCATATCGAAGCTGCCGGACGCATGCCGCTAGAAGATCACGCCAACCAGGTGGCAATGGACAAGACGGAAGGGACCAAATGAATCAGTCGCACGATCATCATGACCACGCCCACAGTCACGGATCCGGCGGAGCCGCGGCCGGGCACCTCAACGAGCGAGACACGGCGGTAGCTGAGCACCATCACCCGGACGGGCCCCAGGAGACGACGGGCCACGCCCATGCGGGGCAGCATCACGCTGGCCATGAAGACCATGGCGGTCATGCCGGGCACGGAGACCATGTCGGGCAGTTCCGACGTTTGTTCTTGATCATGCTCGTCTTGGCGGTGCCGGTGGTCGGCTTCAACGAGATGTTCGCCGACCTCATCGGTTACCAGCTGCCCGACGCCGGATGGGTGTGGTGGGTCTCCCCCGCCCTGGGCACAGTGATTTATCTCTGGGGTGGTCGGCCGTTCCTTACTGGCGCGGTGTCTGAGGTTCGCGCTCGGCAGCCCGGCATGATGCTGCTCATCGGCTTGGCGATCACCGTGGCGTTCATCGCCTCCTGGGGCGCAAGCCTGAGCTTGTTGGATCATGAGCTGAACTTCTGGTGGGAACTGGCGCTGCTGGTGGTCATCATGCTGCTGGGCCACTGGATTGAGATGCGTTCTCTGGCGCACACCACCTCTGCACTCGATTCTCTGGCGGCGCTGCTGCCTGATGAGGCCGAGAAGGTCGACGGCGACGACGTGGTCACCGTCGCACCGGCCGATCTGCTGGTCGGCGACGTCGTAATTGTCCGCCCCGGTGCTTCTGTGCCCGCCGACGGCAGGATCATCGACGGCTCGGCCAGCATGGACGAGTCCATGGTGACCGGCGAATCCAAGGCGGTCCGGCGTGAGATCGGCGAGCAGGTGGTCGCCGGCACGGTGGCCACCGACTCCGGCTTACGCGTCGAGGTCTCCGCAATCGGTGACGACACTGCCCTGGCCGGAATTCAGAAGCTGGTGGCCGACGCGCAGGCATCCTCCTCGCGGGCCCAGCGCATCGCTGACACCGCGGCCGGCTGGTTGTTCTGGTTCGCCCTCGCATCGGCCGTGATCACCGCTGTCATCTGGAGTGTTCTGGGGATGCCGGACGCGGGTGTGGTGCGCACGATCACCGTGCTGGTCATCGCCTGCCCACACGCGCTGGGTTTGGCGATTCCGTTGGTGGTCTCGATCGCTACCGAACGCGCCGCCCGCGGCGGGGTGCTGATCAAGGACCGCCTCGCGTTGGAATCGATGCGCACCGTCGACGCCGTCCTGTTCGACAAGACCGGCACCCTGACCAAGGGCGAACCC
>NZ_JAALDZ010000038.1:0-3998 GCF_014145125.1 Dietzia sp. CQ4
CCGTCCCCGCTGAAGAAGTGCGCGCCACTGTCGCTGCGGATGCCCAGGTTCCCCGGTTCGGCAACCTCCACGACGCCGTCGATCGGCTCGAGCCCGTCGGGCGTCAGGTGCACGGTGTCGCCCACCGCCAACTGTCGGTCGATGCCCAGGGCGTCGTCGAACCGCGCCCAGATGCCGTCCTTGTCGAGGTCGGTGAACGCGATGATCGACACGGTCACCGGCGGCAGGCCGCGGAAGTGGTCGAAGTAGCGGCGGAGATTCGCCAGGAAACCGTCCCAACCGTGGCTGTGGTACTCGGCCTCCCAGTCCTCGCCCGTGATCCCGCTGTGGATGAGCCGCAGCACGGCTCCGCCGCCGTCCCTGCCCTCGACGAGGAACTCCACGACCTCGGGCTGGCCGTCCGCGGAGGACGAGTACCGCCGCCCGGGCTCCCACTCCCGGACCGTGGCCTCCGCGACGTTGCCGGATCCGAAGTCGGACACGACGCGGGCGCCGACTCCTCCCTCCGGCGGGTCGAACCGGTGCGGCACGAACCAGCACGCCATGCCCTCGCCGGTGGCGACGGCCTCCCACACCTCCTCCGGGGTGGCGTCGAGCTCGATGGACTTCTCGATCCGCTTGTACTGGTCAGACATCGTTCTTCTCCTCACTCTCAGATGGGTCGGTTCGCCCGGATGGATCGGTGGGCCCGGATGAGTCGGTGCTCCCGGGTGGGACGGCGTGCATCCCCACGATGAGCCGGTGTCGGCGGTTCCCATCGGAGGAGTCGTCGTGGTACCTGGACACGAGCCTGGTCACCGCGTCGGTGAGTTCGTCGGCGAACGCCGCGCGGTCGGCCGGGGTGGCGAAGCACACCTCGCCGTCGAGACCGAACGTCCCGACCCGCTTGCCGGTCCGGCGTGCCCCGACGACCAGTTCACCCACCTCGCGCACCATCCGTGAGGCCAGCGCGAGCAGCCATCGTGGGGACGCCTGGTCGCGGTCGGCGCCGACGACCGGCTGGGTCCGTCCCATCACCCCGGGAGAGACGACGTACGACGACGACGAGGCCCTCAGTATCCGTTCGTGGACGTTCCCCCGCCGTCGCTCCTCGACCAGTTCGACCAGCCCGTGCTTCTCGAGCTGCCGCAGGTGATAGTTGAGTTTCTGCCTCGGTACACCCAGCCGGGCGGCGAGCGTGGTGGCCGACCCCGGCTCGGAGAGTTCGGCCAACAGGCGCGTGCGGATCGGGGCCAGGGCGGCGGTCGCCACCTCGGCGCTGTCGATCACTCCGATGTCCTGCATGACCCCGGCCTCCTGTGCTGGTTGGCACCCAGCCTCCTACCGACAAACTTTTTTGTCAAGGATTTTTTCCCCGTCGGCACTCGACCGCCCGGGGGTGGACGCCCCCGCGCCGGACCCGATCAGTCGGCCGGAGGTCAGCGCTCGCCTACGCTCGGATCCATGTGTATCCACCACGGCACCGCCACCCTCGCCGGCTCCGTGACCCCTCCCGATCCGGCGCACGAAGCGGCACAGGTGCGCGCTCTGTGGGAGCCGCTGGGTCTTCCGGGGATCATCGACGTCCACACGCACTTCATGCCCGACCGCGTGATGGCCAAGGTGTGGGACTACTTCGACGCCGCCGGCCCCAAGATCGGCCGGACGTGGCCGATCACCTACCGGGAGGCCGAGGACGAGCGGGTCGCCCGCCTGAGGTCCTACGGCGTACTGGCGTTCTCGTCGATGCTGTACCCGCACAAGGCGGACATGGGGGCGTGGCTCAACTCGTGGTCGGCGGACTTCGCCTCTCGTCACCCCGACTGCCTGCACACCGCGACCTTCTTCCCCGAGCCGACCGCGGGTGACTACGTCCGCGACGCGATCGAGGCCGGGGCCCGGGTGTTCAAGTCACACATCCAGGTGGGCGAGTACGACCCTCGCGATCCGCTGCTGGACCCGGTGTGGGGCCGGCTCGCGGAGGCGCAGGTGCCCACGGTGATCCACTGCGGGAGCGGTCCCGTGGCGGGACCCTTCACGGGCCCGGAGCCGGTCGCGGACGTGCTCGAGCGGTTCCCGGATCTCCCGTTGATCATCGCCCACATGGGCATGGGTGAGTACTCGGAGTTCCTGGACCTGGCCGAGCGGTACAGCGGCGTCTACCTGGACACGACCATGGCGTTCACCGACTTCGTCGAGGAGATCAGCCCGTTCCCTGCCTCGGAGCGCGGGCGGCTCGCCGATCTGGGGCACAAGATCCTGCTGGGGACCGACTTCCCCAACATCCCCTACCCGTTCGCGCACCAACTCGACGCCCTGGCGGGACTCGGGATGGGCGACGACTGGCTACGGGCGGTGTGGCACGGGAACGCCGCGAGGCTCTTCGACCTCTGACAGACCGGTCCGGCCCGTCGCGCCGCTGTCGGGCCCCGGCATCCGCTGTTCCGCCGGTTCGGGAGACGGTTCGGGGAACGGCTGGGGAGCCCGGGGCTCACTCTGCTCGGGACGGAGCACGCCTCCCGACCGCGCGGGCTGGGAGGGTCCACCGGACAGGATTCGGCGGCCGGACAGGGCGCTGCCCAGGGTCAGCTCGTCCGCGAACTCGAGATCCGCGCCCATGGGCAGGCCCGAGGCCAGGCGGCTCACCACGAGTTCGGGGAACGGCCGCAGCAACCTGGCCAGGTACGTGGAGGTGGCCTCGCCGGTGGTGTTGGGGTCGGTCGCGATGATGATCTCCGCGATCTCCTCGCCCTCGAACTCCTCCCCGACCCTCCTCATCAGACCGGCGATGCGCAGCTCGTTGGGCCCGATGCCGTTGATGGGATCGAGCGCGCCACCGAGCACGTGGTAGAGCCCGCGGAACTCGCGGGTGCGCTCGATGGCCTCGATGTCCTTGGGCTCCTCGACCACACAGATGAGCGTGGGGTCGCGCCGCGGGTCGGAGCAGATGCGGCAGCGTTCGGCCGCCGACACCGTGCCGCAGACCTCGCAGTACGTGACGCCGTCGACCACCGCCTGCAGCGCGGAACGCAGCCGCTCCACCGACTCCGGCTCCGCCTGCAGGAGGTGGAAGGCCAGCCGCTGCGCGGACTTCGGACCGACGCCCGGCAGTTTGCCGAACTCGTCGATCAGGTTCTGGACTGGTCCCTCGTACATCGCCGTTCCTGTGCTGTGTCGTTCCCGGCGACGGATGCGCCGCCGGGTGGCGGGTCCCGGATATCCCCGGGTCCCGCCGGGCTCACATGCCCAGGCCGCCCATCATGTCGCCGAGGCCACCGCCGGAGGCCAGGGGGCCGAGCCGCGACTCGGCGAGCTGCTGGACCTTGGTGTGGGCGTCGCCGAACGCACCGACGAGCAGATCCTGGAGCGTCTCGATGTCCTCGGGGTCCACGACCTTGGGGTCCACCGTGACCCCGGTGACCTCACCGGTGCCGCGCATGGTGACGGTGACGAGGCCGCCACCGGCCTGGCCGTCGACCGTGCTCGCGGCGATCTCCTGCTGCGCCTGGGCGAGCTGGGCCTGCATCTGCTGGGCCTGCTCGAGGAGGGCGTTCATGTCGGGTCCGGGCTGCATGGCGGGTCCTTTCGGCTGGTGCCTCATCTAAGCCGGGGCGGCCCCGGTCGGTCGGAACCCAGGGTAACCGCACCATCGGACAGCGTGCCCCGCCGCGCGGCGGGCCGGGCCGCTCAGCGCTCGAGCGGACGAGCCCCGAGGTGCTCCTTGAGCAACTGCAGAGCGATGTCCTCGCCGGTCCGGTGATCGATGTTCTGCGGCCCACTGCGGGCCTCGTCCACCATCTCCTCCTCGCTCACCGGGGGTGGTGGCGGACCGTCGGGCTCCCCGGCCTCCGGCTCGGGCTCCTCGGGCGGCGGCGGGATGTCGTCGTACCCGCCACCGGGCACACCGACCGCACCGGACCGCCCGTCTCCCGCACCCTGACCGCCATCACCCCCGCGTAGCCGGCGCTGCCACCCCTGGGGTTCGGGCTGCTGCGCGCTCCCGGGCGCGTCCGCCGGAG
>NZ_JAALDZ010000390.1:0-2720 GCF_014145125.1 Dietzia sp. CQ4
GCCCGAGCCACCCGAGCCCCCGGAATCGGCGTCGCGGAAGAACATCACCACGATCACGCGCACGTAGAACGACGCCGCGATCGCGCTGGTGAGCACGCCGATCACCACCAGGGTCACCGCGCCCCCGGCCACGGCCGCCGAGAAGACGGCGAACTTGGCGATGAACCCGCTGGTCAGCGGGATCCCCGCCAGGGCCAGCAGCAGCACCGCGAACGCGCCCGCCACCAGCGGCTGACGCCGACCGAGCCCGGCCCAGGCCCGCAGGTCGCTGATCTCGGCACCGTCGGCGTCGCGGACCAGCCCGGCCACCGCGAACACGCCCACCGTGCTGACGGCGTACGCCGCGAGGTAGAACAGCATCGCCGTCGCCCCGGCGGCCTGGACCGCGATCACCCCGGTGAGCAGGAACCCGGCGTGGGCGATGGAGGAGTAGGCCAGTAGCCGCTTGACGTCGTTCTGCGCGACGCCCACGATCGTCCCCACGATCATCGTCAGCGCCGCGATCACCCACAGCACGGGCGCCCAGTCCGCCTCGAGCCCGGGCACCGCGGTGTGGAAGAAGCGCAGGATCGCGCCGAACGCGGCGACCTTGGTGCCGGCGGCCATGAACGCGGTGATCGCGGTGGGCGCGCCCTGGTAGACGTCGGGCGTCCAGGTGTGGAACGGCACGGCGCCGACCTTGAACAGCAGGCCCACCGACATCATGGCCACGCCGATGAGGATCAGCGGGCTGGCGCCCTCGGCCTCCACGACGTCGGCGATCCCCCGGTAGTCCACGGTCCCGGCGTAGCCGTACACCAGCGCGACGCCGTAGACGAAGAACGCCGAGGAGAACGCGCCCAGGAGGAAGTACTTGACCGCGGCCTCCTGCGAGAGCAGCCTTCGGCGCCGGGCCATCCCGCACAGCACGTACAGCGGCAGGGAGAGCACCTCCAGCGCGATGAACAGCGTGATCAGGTCGTTCGCCGCGGGGAACAGCATGAGGCCGCCCGTGGCGAACAGCGCGAGCGGGAAGATCTCCGTCTGGGTGAACCCGGCGCGCTCGGCCTCGCGTTCGCCCGAGCCGCCGGGGGCCACGGCGGCCTGGGGCGCGAAGCCCGCGAGCACCTTTCTGCGGGAGGCCGACGGGATCACGGTGCGTTCGCCGATCAGCAGGCCGGCGCCGAGGGCCACGACCACGGTCAGGCCCTGCAGGAACAGCGCCGGGCCGTCGACCGCGACCGCCCCCTCGGCCGTGACGATCCGGGTCCCGGCCAGGAGGACCACCGAGATGAGCGCGGCGGCGAGACCGCCCAGGTAGACGGCCATCTGTGTGCCATAGCGGCGCCGCGCGGGGACGAACGCCTCCACCAGTACGCTGACGATCCCCGCGCCGAACACCACGAGCAGCGGCGCGAGCGATCCGTACGCGATGTCAGGGGTCATCGGGTTCCTCCCACCAGCGCGACGGTGTGGGCGACCGCCGGTTCGATCACGTCCAACGCGGGCTGCGGGTAGAAGCCCAGCACGATCAGCGCCACCACCAGCGGGATCACCACCACGAGTTCCCGGGCGTCGAGATCCGGTGTCCGCGCGAGCCCGGGAGCCGGGGGTCCACCCATCACCCGCTGGTAGGTCCACAGGATGTAGACCGCCGCCAGGACGAATGTGCTCGTGGCGAGCACGGCGGCCACCGGGTACGGGCCGAAGGTCCCGATGAACACCAGGAACTCGCTGACGAACGGGGCCAACCCGGGCAGCGAGAGCGTGGCAAGGCCGGCGATGAGGAACGTCCCGGCCATCACGGGCGCGACCTGCTGGACACCGCCGTAGTAGCCGATCTCCCGGATGCGGTGCCGGTGGACGAGGAACCCGGCCACGAGGAACAACGCGGCCGTGGCGACGCCGTGGTTGACCATGTAGAGCGCCGATCCGGCCGCGGACTGCTCCGTCCTGGCGAAGATGCCCAGGACGATGAACCCGAAGTGGGAGATGGAGGCGTAGGCGATCAGCCGGAGCAGGTCGGTCTGGGCGATGGCCATCACGCCGCCGTAGACGATGCTGATCACCGCCAGCGTGACGAGCACCGGCGCCGCCGTGGCGGCCGCGTCCGGGAACAGCGGCAGGCTGTAGCGCAGCATCGCGAACGTGCCGACCTTGTCCACGACCGCCATCATCAGCACCGCCGAGGCGGGGGTCGCGGCCACGGCCGCGCCGGGCAGCCAGGTGTGGAACGGCCACAGCGGCGCCTTGATCGCGAAGGCCAGGGTGAAGGCCGCGAACATCAGCAGCGCCACGCCGGTCGTGATCTCGAGCCGGCCGTCCGCCACGGCCGCGGTGATGAGGCGGTAGTCGAACGTCCCGGCGCCGATCGATCCGCCGTCCGTCCCGGCGTCCCCCAGCCCGGCGCGGGCGGTGAGCACGTACAGCCCGATCACCGCGACGAGCATGACCAGCCCGCCGAGGAGGTTGTAGATGAGGAACCGCACGGCCGCCGCCGCCCGGTCGGCCCCGCTGGAATCGCTGCGGCCGAAGCCGCCGATGAGGAAGTACAGCGGGATGAGCATGGCCTCGAACGCGACGTAGAACAGCAGCACGTCCAGGCTGGTGAACGCCACCAGCGCCAACCCCTGCGTGGCCAGCATCAGCGCCGGGTACGCCTGCGCGCGTCGACTGTCGGACGCGGCGACATCGTGCCACCCGGCCAGTAGGAGCAGTGGCATGAGGGCGGCCGTGAGCAG
>NZ_JAALDZ010000391.1:0-3970 GCF_014145125.1 Dietzia sp. CQ4
CGACCACCTGGAGGACCGCATCGAGGGCGCTCTGACGGAGGGGACGATCACCGGACCCACCGGGGCCTCGGTCGGCCGGATCTCACGCGCGTCGTCGGAGGACGCACTGGACGGGTACGTCCGGCACCTGCTCGACGCCACGCCCGGGCGGCTGGACGGGCTCGTCGTGGTGGTCGACTGCGCCAACGGGGCGGCCAGCGTCGCGGCGCCGCGTGTCTACCGCGACGCGGGGGCGACCGTGATCGAACTCCACGCCGACCCCGACGGGTACAACATCAACGACGGGTGCGGCTCCACACATCTGGACGACGTCCGCGCCGCGGTGCGCGAACACGGTGCGGACCTCGGTCTGGCGCACGACGGCGACGCCGATCGCTGCCTGGCCGTGGACGCCTCCGGCGAGGTCGTCGACGGTGACCAGATCATGGCGATCCTCGCCCTGGCGATGCGGGACTCCGGAGAGCTGGTGGGTGACACCCTCGTGGCGACCATCATGAGCAACCTCGGCCTCAAGGTGGCCATGCAGGCCGCCGGGATCCACGTCACCGAGACCAAGGTGGGGGACCGCTACGTCCTCGAACGGCTCCGCGAGGGCGGGTACAGCCTCGGCGGAGAGCAGTCCGGTCACCTCGTCCTCCCCGCCCACGCGACCACCGGGGACGGGGTCCTCACAGGACTGCGCATCATGGCCCGGATGGCGGAGACCGGCAGCCCCCTGTCCGAGCTCGCCGGCGTGATGACGGTCCTGCCGCAGGTGCTGATCAACGTGCCGGTGGACGACAAGGCCGCGGTCGTGTCGTCCTCGGTGGTGGGCGATGCCGTGGCCGAGGAGGAGGCGCGACTGGGTTCGGGCGGCAGGGTGCTGCTGCGTCCCTCGGGAACCGAGCAGCTGGTCCGCGTCATGGTCGAGGCGGAGGACGCGCACTGCGCCCGCCAGGTGGCCGAGCGACTGGCGGGGCTCGTCACCGCGGTCTGAGCCCCGGTGCGGTGGCCGGGCCCCACTCCGGGTGACGCCCGGCTCAGCTCCCGGTGAAGCTCTTGGCCAGCTTGAGCAGCGGCGGCGCCCCCGCCACGAGGTCGTCGTCCTCCTCCTCCAGCATCGCGTCGGTCACCGAGACGGTGCCCTTGAGCTTCGTCTCCGGATCGGCGAACGCCGAGTAGGTGGCGTCGTCCGCGAGCGTGCTCAGGAGATACCCCGCCAGCAGCGGGCGCACCGCGCGTTGCGTCCGGCGGTCCGGGTCCGCGAGTCCGACGTACTTGACCAGCGGCGCGCCCTCGACCAGGCCGGTCTCGATGGCCTTCTCGAGACGGCGGTGCACGATCGGGCCGCGCCAGGCCAGGTGGAGCGCCCGCGCGTCCTCGGCGTGGACCCCGCCGGACGCCGACAGCAGCAGGGCCGGCGCGTCGATGGTGATGGCCCGGTCGGCGGCCGCCGGGACGGTCTCGGTGGGGAACGCCATCGCCACCGCGCCGATATCGGTGCGCTGGGAGGCCAGCAGGGCACAGACCCCGCCACCGAGCCCGTGACCGGCCAGCCCGATCCGGCGGGGATCCGCGCGGACGGTCCCGCGGCCGAGCCTGGCCTGCAGGACGTCCTCGATCGCGGCCGACAGGTGGTCGGCGAAGTGTTGGTGGTTCGGCCGGGGGGACCGATCGGTCGCGGGCGCGACCACGACGAAGCCCCACGAGGCGAGGTGCTTGAGCGTGTCCGTGTAGTCACGGGGGCCCTTGGTCCAGTCGTGGGCGAAGCCCACCACCGGGGCGGGTGACGGCGCGTCACGCGGGACGAACACCGCGCCCGGCGTCCCGGTGAAACCGAGATCGCCCGTGTCGACCCCGTAGGGTCCCCGCCGGTTCACCTTGTCGAGCAGAGCTTTGGTCTTGATGGCCACGAGGGCCACAGTATCGCCTCCGGGGGGTCGACGGTGCCGGGGCGTCGGGACGGCGTGGCTACACTTAGCGGCCATGTGCGGAATCGTCGGTTATGTCGGGCATCAGGCTGCCCTCCCTGTCGTGGTCGAGGCCCTGCGGCGGATGGAGTACCGCGGATACGACTCCTCGGGCGTGGCCGTCCTCGACGGTTCGGGCGCCTCCCGCGTGGAGAAGAAGGAGGGCAAGCTCGCCAACCTCGAGGCCGCGCTGGACTCCGCCGGGCACGACAGCTTCCCGGGGACCACCGGGATCGGACACACCCGCTGGGCCACCCACGGGCGCCCCAGTGACCGCAACGCCCACCCGCACGTCTCGGGCGACGTGGCGATCGTGCACAACGGCATCATCGAGAACTTCGCCCCGCTGCGCGCCGAGCTGGAGGCCGCGGGGGTCGAACTGGTGTCGGACACCGACTCCGAGGTGGCCGCGCACCTGCTCATGTGCGAGATGGCGTCCGGTCCGCACGCGGGGGACTTCGTCGCCTCGTGCCGGGCCGTGCTGAACCGCCTCGAGGGTGCCTTCACCCTGGTCTTCAGCCACGCCGCCCACCCGGGCACCCTCGTCGCGGCGCGTCGGTCGACCCCGCTGGTGCTGGGCGTGGGGGAGGGCGAGATGTTCCTCGGTTCGGACGTCGCGGCGTTCATCGAGCACACCCGTGAGGCGGTGGAACTCGGCCAGGACAACGTGGTGGTGCTGCGGGCCGACGGCTACGAGATCACCGACCTCGCCGGCGAACCCACCGAGGGCCGCCCGTTCCATATCGACTGGGACCTGGCCGCCGCGGAGAAGGGCGGCTACGACTACTTCATGCTCAAGGAGATCGCCGAGCAGCCGGCGGCGGTCGCCGACACCCTGCTCGGCCACTTCCAGGACGGCCGCATCGTGCTCGACGAGCAGCGGATCAGCGACCAGGACCTCAGGGACATCGACAAGGTGTTCATCGTGGCCTGCGGCAGCGCGTACCACTCCGGCATGGTGGCCAAGTACGCCATCGAGCACTGGACCCGCCTGCCCTGCGAGGTCGAGATCGCCTCGGAGTTCCGCTACCGGGACCCGGTGCTGGACCGGTCCACCCTGGTGGTGGCCATCTCCCAGTCGGGTGAGACCGCCGACACCCTCGAGGCCGTGCGTCACGCCAAGTCCCAGAAGGCCCGCGTCCTGGCGGTGTGCAACACCAACGGGTCGCAGATCCCCCGTGAGGCCGACGCCGTGCTGTACACCCATGCCGGCCCCGAGATCGGCGTGGCCTCCACCAAGGCGTACCTGGCCCAGATCACCGCCAACTACCTCGTGGGACTGGCGCTGGCGCAGGCCCGGGGCACCAAGTACCCCGACGAGGTAGCGGCCGAGTTCCGTCAGCTCGAGAAGATGCCCGAGGCCATCCAGAAGGTGGTCGACTCCCTCGACCCGGTCCGCGAGATCGCGCGGGAGCTGGCCGACTCGAAGTCGGTGCTGTTCCTCGGCCGCCACGTCGGCTATCCGACGGCGCTCGAGGGCGCGCTCAAGCTCAAGGAGCTGGCGTACATGCACGCCGAGGGGTTCCCGGCGGGTGAGCTCAAGCACGGACCGATCGCGCTGATCGAGGACGGCCTGCCCGTCTTCATCGTCATGCCTCCGGTCGAGGGTCGGGGAGTCCTGCACTCCAAGCTCGTGAGCAACATCCAGGAGATCAGGGCCCGCGGTGCCCGGACCATCGTGATCGCCGAGGAGGGGGACGAGGTGGTGCGACCGCTGTCGGACTACTTCATCCCGATCCCGGCCTCGACCACCCTGCTCCAGCCGTTGCTCGCGACCATCCCCTACCAGGCGTTCGCCGCCGAGGTCGCCGCGGCCCGTGGGTACGACGTGGACAAGCCCCGCAATCTGGCCAAGTCCGTCACGGTGGAGTGATCCGCCCCCGGGTCTGATTCCGTCTGGGATCGTGGACGTCATGTTGCGCGCGCACCCGGTCGAGGCGATCCGGGCCGCCGAGCGCCCGCTCATCGAGGCGGCCGCGGCGGCGGGGGACCCGGACGCCGTGATGCGCCGCGCCGCCTCG
>NZ_JAALDZ010000392.1:0-4223 GCF_014145125.1 Dietzia sp. CQ4
GTCCGCGGCTGTTGGTCGGGTTCTCCGTCATCTGATGACTCCTGCTCTGTGCAACAGCGACGCCAGTGCGTCCCGTTGCTCGGTGGTCGGTGGTAACTGCGGGAGTCGCGGCACTCCGGCCGGGATCCCGAGAAGTTCTAGTGCTGCTTTGGACATCGACACGCCGCCGAGCGCCCGTTGGGCGTCGAAGAGCGGGAGGAGTCCGAGGTTGATATGTCGCGCGGTGTCGATCTCGCCCGCGAGGAAGGCGCGGCGCAGCTCGACGAGGCGCGCGGCGGCCACGTGGCCGATCACGCTGACGAAACCGCTGGCTCCCACGGCCAGCCACGGGAGGTTGAGTTGGTCGTCGCCCGAGTAGTAGACGAGGTCGCAGTGGGACATCACCGTGACCGCGTCGTGGAAGTCGCCCTTGGCATCCTTGACGGCGACGATGTTCGGGTGGGACGACAGTCCGATGAGCGTCTCCGCCTGGATCGGGACCACGGACCGCGGTGGGATGTCGTAGAGCATCACCGGTCGGTCGGTGGCGTCGGCGATCGCCCGGAAGTGGGCGTCGAGTCCGGCCTGGGTGGGCTTGGAGTAGTACGGGGTCACCACGAGCATGCCGTGGGCACCGACGGACGCCGCCTGGCGCGCGAGGTGCACGGAATGTGCGGTGTCGTATGTCCCGACTCCGGCCACCACCGTCGCCCTGTCCCCCACCGCGGCCAGAACGGCCTCGAGAACCGCGATCTTCTCCGCGTCCGTGGTGGTGGGCGACTCTCCCGTGGTCCCGGACACGACGAGACCGTCGCACCCCGACTCCACGAGGTGTTCCGCGACACGTGCGACGGCCTTCAGGTCGACGTAACCGTCGGACCCGAACGGGGTGACCATCGCCGTGAGCACCGTGCCGAACGGCGTGGGGCGTCCGGGTCGGGTGGGGGCCGGCCGACCGTCCGCCGACATCGGGCCCCCAGTGGTCACGTGTGTCATGGCCTCCCAGACTACCCGCAGACCACGGGAAGTCCCGATTCCGACCCGGTGAACCGGTTCATCCCTCCAGGACGTAGGGGCTCACCGCGATCTCGGAGCCGTCCTCCAGCGAGGTGATCTCGAAATCGGAGAACACCGCCGGCGCCGCATGTCGCAACTGACGCAGGACGTCGATCGCCAGTCCTCGGATCTCGGTGTCCGCGTGCTCGGTCGCCCGCATTCCGATGAAGTGCCGCCACGACCTGTAGTTGCCGGTCACCACGATGCGGGTCTCGGTGGCGTTGGGCAGGACCGACCGCGCGGCCTGCCGGGCCTGCTTGTGACGCAGCATCGGGTTGGGGACGTCGGCGAACCTCTCCTCGAGCTTGGCGAGCATCTCCGCGTAGGCCTCCCGCGACGCGTCGGTGGCGCGGCGGAAGATCTCCACCAGCTCCGGGTCGTCGGCGATCGCGGGCGGGGGCACCACCTTGGAATCATGCTCCGGGACGAACCGCTGCGACAGCTGGCTGTAGGAGAAGTGGCGGTGCCTGATGAGCTCGTGGGTGCACGACCTGGAGATACCGGTGATGTAGAACGTCACGCTCGCGTGCTCGAACACCGAGAGGTGCCCCACCTCGAGGATGTGCCTCAGGTACCCGGCGTTCGACGCGGTGCGCGGGTTGGGTTTGTCCCAGCTCTGGTAGCAGGCGCGGCCGGCGAACTCGGCCAGGGCGGAGCCGCCGTCCGCATCCGTCTCCCAACCGATCTCGTCGGGTGGGGTGAACGCGGTGTGCGCGACCATGCGGACCTGCCGCCGGACGAGCTCGGACATGGTGGGACTCCCTCTGGTGTCGTGTCGCCCGGCGGGTCAGCCGAGAAGGTGTGCGGCGACCGTCGCGGCGACCTCGGACGCGGTGTCGAGTTCCTCACGACCGGGCTCGCCGGTGAGCTGTAGGGCCGGGGCGACCTGGCGGAGGTCCCACCCGGTGGTGATCCGTTCGACCGAGGCCACCGCCCCGGAGGTGTCGTTGTCCCCGTGCACGCAGAGGGCGTAGGGCCGACCGGCCACCGCACCCTCGCAGGTGTAGTACGTGCGGTCGAAGAAGTGCTTGAGTGCACCGGACATGTAGCCGAAGTTGGCCGGGGTGAGCAGGACGTAGCCGTCCGCACGGAGAACGTGGTCGTCGGTGGTCGCCAGTGCGGGCACCGATTCGACCTCGATGCCCTCGAGGTCGGGATGGGCCAGACCCCTCTCCAGCGCCTCCAGGATTCGTCGGAGCCTGGGGGACGGAGCGTGGTGGACCACGAGGACGGTGCTCATCGCGGATCCCCGGTCCCGGAGGACTCCGCCTCCCGCAGGGCGATGGCCGCCCGCATCACCTCACGGGCACGGAGGCGGTCGCCCGCGTGGTCGTAGGCGCGGGCCAACCGGTAGTTGGTACGCCAGTCGTCCGGAGACGCCTGGTACTCCGCACTGACGCGGTCGAACAGCTCATCGGCGGCGGCGTGCTCGAGTCGCCCGGACGGGCGGTGGTCCAGGTCGGAGACGTCGAGTTCGATCCCCTCCTGGGCTGCCGCGGCGGAGATCCGCTGGAGTTCGAATCCGTTCCGCAGGATCGCCCACATCGCCCACGCCCCGACGACGGTCAGCAGGACGATCCCGACGCCCAGTCCACGCATGGCGAGGTACTCGGACCGGCTGATCATGGACCACCCGAGGTAGAGCAGGTAACCGAACGCCACCACCAGACCCACCGCCGTGAGGGCCATGACCAGCGGCTTGACGACTCTGTCCACGGGCCGGCCTACAGATCCATGAAGGCGTCGAGCCCCACGGTGAGTCCCGGAGCGCCCGCGATCGACCGCACGCCCAGGAGCACACCGGGCGCGAAGGAGGAGCGATCGAGGGAATCGTGCCTGATGGTCAGGGTCTCCCCCTGTGTACCCAGGAGGACCTCCTGGTGCGCGATCAGGCCGGTCACGCGGACCGAGTGCACCCTCACCCCGCCGACATCTGCGCCCCGCGCCCCCTCCAGCTCGGTGGAGGTGGCGTCCGGGGAGGGCCCCATCCCTGCCGCGGCGCGTGCGGCGGCCATCATCTCCGCCGTGCGGTGTGCCGTACCCGAGGGTGCGTCGGCCTTGTTCGGGTGGTGCAGTTCCACGATCTCGGCCGAGGGGAAATACCTCGCCGCCTGGACCGCGAAGCGCATCATGAGGATGGCTCCGATCGCGAAGTTGGGTGCCACGAGCACCCCGGTATCCGGGTGGGACGCGAGCAGTCCGCGCAGTGTCTCCAACCGCTCGTCGGTGAAGCCGGTCGTGCCGACCACGGCGTGGATGCCCTGTGTGACGCAGTAGTCGAGGTTGTCCATCACCACGTCGGGGTGCGTGAAGTCCACGACCACCTCCGCGCCGGCGTCGGTGAGCATCTGCAGCCGGTCGCCCTGGTCCACCTCGGCGACGAGTTCCATGTCCTCCGCCGCGCGAACCGCCTCGCAGATCGCCGTGCCCACCTTGCCGCGTGCACCGAGCACTCCGACCTTCGTCACCGTCATCGTCTCCTCATCGGTCGTCACACCGCTCACCAGCCTATCCGCCCACGCCGGCGAGCAGATCAGCCGCGCCGCCCGCATCGGGCATGCCCGGCCCGACGGCCGCCAGACACCAGGGCGCGGTCTCGCCCGTCCAGTAGTCCGCCACGTCGTCGCGGTGCACGGTGCGGAGCCGGTGGAGCGACTCCCCGACGGTCACCACCGTGTCGCGGTCCAGCAGGTGGCGGCCGATCCGCGTCATCCGCGACAGTGGGTCGTCCAGCCCGAGCCTGATCGATCCGGTGAGGTGCCCGATCGCGCGGTCGACCTCGTCGCCGGACGGGGGATCGTTCACCATCCCGGCGACGACCTCGGCCAGCGCACCGCTGAGGGCGTCCACCCGCCCGACGGGACTGCCGGCGACGACCGAGACGAGTCCGGTCGCACGGAACTGGTCCATCGACGCGTACACGGTGTAGGCCAGCCCGAGCTCCTCGCGGACCCGCTGGAACAGTCGGGAACTCAGTCCGCCGCCGAGCACCGCGGTCGCGACCTGTGCCGCGGCGCGGTCCCGGTGATCGCGGGACGGTGTCCTCCGTGCCAGAGCCAGGAGCACCTGCTCGGAGTCGTCGTCCTCCCCCACCAGCACCGACGACGGGGCCCAGCCCGGGTGCCCGGCCGCCTGGCCGGAGGTGGGTGCGGCGGCCCCGACCGTCGCGGCTCCCGCCGGGCCCTCGG
>NZ_JAALDZ010000393.1:0-1529 GCF_014145125.1 Dietzia sp. CQ4
GGCCGAGGACGCGGCGGGCGCGTCCGCGATGCGCGACGCGATGGCCGCGGCCGGCGTCCAGCGGTGCGTGTACGTCTCCGGGCTCGCCCCGTCCGGAGGCCCCGGGGAGCCTCTCTCCCGGCACATGTCCTCCCGACTCGAGGTCCAACACCTGCTCTCGGACGGACCCACGCCGGTGTTCACCCTGCGGGCCGGCATCGTCCTGGGCTCCGGTTCGGTGGGCTTCGAGATGATGCGCACCCTGTGTGAGCGGTTGCCGGTCCAACCGGTCCCCCGCTGGATGCGCGGCGGCCGCGTGGAGCCGGTCGCCGAGCGTGACGTCGTCGAGGCCCTGTGTCACGCCCTCGAGGTGGCTCCCCGCACCGGGCACGGCGACCTCGGCTGCGGGGAGGCGCTGACCTACCCCGCGCTGCTGCGCAGGTTCTCCCGGGTCGCCGGGCTCCCGACACTCCGCGTCCCGGTCTTCGGGGTGCCGTGGGATCTGGTCGCGGCGGGATTGTCCCCGCTCATGGACGTGGACGCCGGGACCGTCGCCGGGCTGATCGAGAGTCTCCGCCACGAGATGGTGGCCGCCGGCCCGGCGACGGACCTGCTCCCCCCGGGGTGGGAGATGACCGGGATCGACGACGCCATCCGTCGCGCGCTCGGGGACTGACGGTGTGGTCCGGACGCGATGTCCCGGGTCCCGCCACACCGGGTCATTCCACACCCCGGCGCGAGCGCGCCCGGTGAGGGACAATCGACCGATGCCCGCGAATCTCCCGTTCACCGCCGCGACCTTCATCCGCGCCGCCCTGGACCGCCACGTGCCGAGCGGCACCACGGACGACATCGGGGAGAAGCTCCTCGACGCGGCGGTGCGGCAGTTCGAGCTCTTCGGCGTGACCCGGTCGACGATGGGGGACATCACGCAGCGGTCGGGCCTGTCCCGGATGACCCTCTACCGCCGGTTCGCCAACAAGCAGGAGCTCATCAACGCCGTCCTGCTCCGCGAGTCCGGACGCATCCTGGCCGGGCTGAAGCAGGAGATCGACCGGTACGACGACGTGGAGTCCAAGCTCACCGAGGGCTTCCTCTACACCGTCGAGACCCTGCGCGCCCACGGGCTGCTCAACCGGCTTCTCGAGAGCGAACCCGAGGTCGCCGTCCCGTATCTCACCGTCCGGGCCGAACCCCTGGTCAGCAGCAGTGCCGAGTTCCTCGCCTCGGAGATGGCCACCAGTCTCGACGACTCCCGGTCGCACGACGAACTGCTCGTGGCCGCCGAGGTGACCGTCCGTCTGGTGATCTCATTCGTCCTCACCCCCTCGACGGCCATCGACCTGGACGACCCCGACGTGGCTCGCGACTTCGCGCGCAGGCACCTCGGCCCACAGCTCAGCGGCGGACGGGGCCTTCCCGACGGGGCCTAGGTTCCGAAAGGGGTCAGCACCCGACCGGGCGCGGGCTCCCGTGGTGGACCCGACGGGTCTCGGGTTCCGGCGGGGCTCGGGTTCAGGCGGGTTGCGGGTTCAGGCGGGTTGCGGGTT
>NZ_JAALDZ010000394.1:0-11687 GCF_014145125.1 Dietzia sp. CQ4
AAAGCGGATTTCGGTGCCCCGGCGTTGACACCGGGGCCCGCGCTGCCTAGCCTCAGTTACAAAGAGACCTCAAATGTCACTCTGTACTCCGAGGCTCTCTCCGACCCACCTCGTCGGAAACGAAAGGGATCGCCATGACCGCACCCACGCCCACCACCGCCCCCTCGAGCCCGACCCCGAACAGCTCCCGCGAGGAGTATGACGCCGCCCTCCTCCGCCTGTCCGAGGCCTCGGTCCGACGCCACTTCGACGCGTTCGTCGACGTCCCCTGGGACCACCCCGACTTCCGTGTGGACCGCACCGACGTGCGCTGGGTTCTGCCCGCGGACGTGGATCCGCTGGGCGCCCACCCCTGGTACCAGGCGTTGCCCGTCGAGACCCAGATCGAGATCGGGCTGTGGCGCCAGGCCAACATCATGAAGGTCGGGCTGCAGTTCGAGAACATCCTGATCCGCGGGATCATGCAGTACATCTCGAACCTGGACAACGGGTCGGCCGAGTTCCGGTACCTCACCCACGAGGCGACCGAGGAGTGCCACCACACCCAGATGTTCCAGCAGGGCGTCAACATCATCGGTGCCGACGTACCCGGGTTGCCCCGCTGGATGCGCCGGGTCTCGCCGATCATCCCGTGGTTCGCCTCCCTCACACCGGTGGGCTTCTTCATCGGCGTCCTCGCCGGCGAGGAGCCGATCGACCACACGCAGAAGCAGATCCTGCGCGGCGCGGACGAGCTCCCGCCCGTCCTGAGCCGCATCATGGAGATCCACGTGGCCGAGGAGGCCCGGCACATCTCCTTCGCGCACACCTACGTGGCCCGCCACGCGCCCCGGATGAGCCGCGGTCAGATCTTCGCGGTCTCCCTGGCCTTCCCCGTGATCATGCGGGTGCTGTGCGACTCCATCCTCAAGCCGACCAAGGAATTCCGCGAGGAGTTCGGTGTCCCCCGCGAGGTCATCGACGAGCTGTACTGGGACAGCCCGAAGTCCCGCGAGTTCCTGTCCGACCTCTTCTCCGACGTGCGGATGCTCGCCGAGCAGTCCGGCCTGATGAACCCGCTCGCCCGGCGGGTCTGGCGGGCGCTGAAGATCGACGGCCGCGCCTCCCGCTACCGCAGCGAACCGCCCGTCTCGTACTCCGCCGCCGTCTGATGCCCCACGTCGTCACGCAGGCCTGCTGCGCCGACGCGTCCTGCGTCCACGCGTGCCCGGTCAACTGCATCCACCCGACTCCGGACGAGCCGGACTTCGCCACCGCCGAGATGCTGTACATCGACCCGGACGTCTGCGTGGACTGTGGGGCGTGCGTGGGAGCGTGCCCGGTCGGGGCGATCGTCCCCGACGACCGCCTCGCCCCTGGCGAGCAGGTCTTCCTCGACCTCAACGCCGTGTTGAGCACGCCGTCTCGCCCGTACCCGCCCCAGGCGCCGGTCCCCCCGATCCGCCGTCTGGTGCGGGACCGCGGCCCCGCCGGGGAGCCACTGCGGGTGGCGATCGTCGGAGCCGGCCCCGCCGCTCTGTACACCGCCGACGAGCTGCTCAGGCAGCCGGGCGTCGAGGTGACCGTCTTCGATCGCCTGCCCGTCCCCCACGGCCTGGCCCGGCACGGCGTGGCCCCCGACCACCCGAGGACCCGGTCGGTCACCGACCTGTTCGCGCTCATCGAGGCCCAGGCCGGATTCACCTACCGGCTGGGGGTGGAGATCGGCCGGGATGTCACCGTGGACGAGCTCGCCGCCGCCCACGACGCCGTGGTCTACGCGACCGGGGCCAGCACCGACCGCCCCCTCGAGATCCCGGGCACCGGGCTTCCCGGGAGCATGTCCGCCACGGAGGTGGTGTCCTGGTACAACGGCCACCCCGACCACGTCGACGCCCGGGTCCCGCTCGACCACGAGCGGGCCGTCATCGTGGGCAACGGCAACGTCGCCCTCGACGTCGCCCGGATCCTCGCCACCCCTGCGGAGTCCCTCGCCGCGACCGACATCTCCCCTGTCGCCCTGAAGGCCCTGCGGGACAGTCGCATCCGGGAGATCGTCGTGCTGGGTCGACGCGGGCCCGCCCAGGCCGCGTTCACCCTTCCCGAGCTGGTCGGACTGGCCTCGCGTGACGACATCGACCTGCGCGTCGACGCCCCGGACGGGATCGACCCGGGAGCGGAGTCCGATCCCCAGCGATCCCTCATGCTCGACTGCCTCGCGGAGGTGGCCGCCCGCGCGCCACGGACGGGCAGGCCGCGGATCGTCCTGCGTTTCCAGACCGCGCCCGTGGAGGTCGTCGGTGCGGAACGCGTCGAGGGACTGCGGATCGCGGGGACGGAGTTGACCGGCCTGGACGGCGACGTGCGCGCGGTCCCCCGCCCGGGAACCGAGGAGGTCCTGCCCGCGGGACTGGTCCTGCGTTCGGTCGGCTACCGCGGGGTACCCGTGCCCGGCGTGCCGTTCGACCCCGTCACCGGGACGATCCCCCACCGCGACAGCCGTGTCCTCGACCGCCCCGGCGGGTCCGAGGTCCCCGGCGCCTACGTGGTCGGGTGGATCAAACGGGGTCCCCGCGGGTTCATCGGGTCCAACAAGACCTGCGCCCGCGAGACGGTCGACGCGCTGCTCGCCGACGCCAACGCGGGGCTGCTCGCCCGTACCGGGCGTCCCGCTCACACGGGGCTGCCCGATCGCGCGGGGAGACCGGAACGCGGAGGGAGTCGGTGGTCGCTCGTCCCGCAGCGTCGGTGACCGGGACCCCGCACCCGGGGGCCGACCGGTGAGGCGGGTCGGCCCAGCTCGGTGGAGCGGGACCATCTCAGTAGAGCGGGACCAGCTCAGTAGAGGTAGTCCTCGCCACTCGCCCGGACGGTGATGTCGCTGATGCTGATACCCCACGGTTGGTCGATCACGTGGACCACGGCGTCGGCGAGGTCCTCGGGCGTGATGAGCCAGTACTTCACCGAGTCGACGTCGGTCTGCTCCGCGGGCAGTTCACCGTTGATCATCGCCGAGAGGGTGGCGTTGAACGACTCCTCGCGCTGACCGACTATCCCGTTGATCGCCTCACCGTTGACGATCCAGCTGGCGAGGTTGGTGCCGGCGACGCCGGTCGGCTTGACCGTGGTCACCTTGATCCTGCCCTTGGTCTCCATCCGCAGGGAGTCGGAGAGGGTGGTGACGGCGGCCTTGGTCGCGCTGTAGACGCCGGAGCCGGCGATCCCGGCGTTGCCGTAGATCGAGGAGATGTTGACGACCTGTCCGCGCCCCTGCTCGATCATCTGGTCGTACACGGCGGAGATGCCGTTGACGACTCCCTTGATGTTGATGTCGATGGCCTTGAGCCACCTGGGCAGCGCCCGCTCGTGATCCGCGAAGTAGGCCAGCGGCATGACCCCCGCGTTGTTGACCAGGACGTCGATCGCACCGAACGCCTCCACCGCGGCCTCGGCGGCCGCCCTGACCTGCTCGGTGTCGGTGACGTCCGCGACCCGGGCGAGTGCCGAACCACCGGCGGCGGTGATGCCGTCGACCACGGCGGCGAGGCCGTCGGCGTCGATGTCGACACCGACCACGTGCGCGCCGCCCGCGGCGCACTTCTCCGCGATCAGCTTGCCGAACCCACCCCCGGCCCCGGTGATGATGACGACCTTGCCGCTGAGATGCCCGGACACTGATGACCTCCAGAGAGTGGTGCGACGCGGAGTCGGCCGCACGATCGGGAGCCTAACGGCCGAACCCCCCGGCGGGTCCTCCTCCTTCCGGCGGCCGGGTCGATCGTCCTGCTCCCGACGGCCGGGGCGATCGTCCCGACGACCGGGGCGGGCCGGTCGCCGGGCCCGGCGGCTACTCGAGCGTCATCGCGTCCGAGGCGTCCACCTCGACCGCCCGCGAGGTGTCCTTGAGCGCCACCCCGGACGCGCCGAGCGCGCGGGCGCCCGCGATGAGCCGGGCGACGATGTGGGCGGACCTCGCGTACCCCAGCCCGTCCGGCGGGTGGATGTTGGAGATGCAGTTGCGGCCGGCGTCGGGGGTGCCCGGCGCGGGCAGGTGGGTCAGGTAGATCCCCAGGCTGTCGGCGACCGACAGTCCCGGCCGCTCACCGATGATCACCACGACCGTGCGCACCCCCATCGCCTGGGCGAGGTGATCGCCCAGCGCCACCCGCGCCTCGGTCGCGATCACCGGCGGCGCGATCGAGTACAGCTCGGACAGCTCGGACACCAGCGCGCCGAGGAGCCCGGCGCCGTGGTCCATCAGCGCCCGGGGGGACAGGCCGTCCGCCAGCACGAGGCCCACATCGAACTCCCCCGCGGTGATCGAGGACAGGTCCTCCGGCACCCTGCCCAGGTCCGGCCGCCGGAGATACTCCGACCGCGAGGAGGCCCGCGAGGAGACCACCGCGGGCACCCCGATGCCGATCTCCCCCACCTGCGCGGCGAGGGCCTCGACGTCCAGCGGCATGTGCACCGCGTCGCGTGCGGCGGCGTGGGCGGACCGGAACTCCAGGACGCGGCGGGTGGGCAGCGAGTCGCCGGTGCGGCCCAGCCCGATGCGCGCCTGCGTGCTGCGACGGAGCCCGTCCCAGAAGGACGGTTCGATCCCGCTCATCGCGTCCCCGTCAGGGCGCGGAGCGGAGACCCGGTCGCGTCGACGTCGAGGATCCGGCCGTGTTCATCGACCATCCCCATACGGTCGAGCCAGGCCGCGAACTCGGGAGCCGGGGTCAGTCCCAGCACCTGCCTGACGTACAGAACGTCGTGGAAGCTCAGGCTCTGGTAACCCAGCATCACGTCGTCGGCACCGGGGACCGCGATGACGAACGCGGTGCCCGCCGCCCCGAGCAGCGTGAGCAGGGTGTCCATGTCGTCCTGGTCGGCCTCGGCGTGGTTGGTGTAGCAGACGTCCACACCCATCGGCAGCCCGAGGAGCTTGGCGCAGAAGTGGTCCTCGAGACCGGCGCGGATGATCTGCTTGCCGTCGTAGAGGTACTCGGGTCCGATGAACCCGACGACGGTGTTGACCAGCAGTGGCTCGAGGTCCCGGCAGACCGCGTAGGCCCTGGCCTCGAGCGTCTGCTGGTCGACGGGGAGTCCGCCCGTCCCCAGGTGTGCGCCCGCGCTCAACGCGGAACCCTGCCCGGTCTCCAGGTACATCACGTTGTCGCCCACGGTGCCGCGGTGCAGCGAGCGGCCCGCCTCGTTGGCCTCGCGCAGCAGCGCCAGGTCCACGCCGAAACCGGAGTTGGCGCCCTCGGTGCCGGCGACGGACTGGAACACCAGGTCCACCGGTGCCCCCTTCTCGATCAGTTCCATCGTCGTGGTGACGTGCGACAGGACGCAGGACTGCGTGGGGATCTCGAAGCGCTGCCGGATCTCGTCGAGCAGGTGCAGCAGGTCGGAGGTGGCGTGCGGGGAGTCCGTCGCCGGGTTGACGCCGATGACCGCGTCGCCGGAGCCCAGGAGCAGACCGTCGAGGGTGGCCGCGGCGATGCCCCGCGGATCGTCGGTCGGATGGTTGGGCTGCAGGCGCGTCGCGAGGGTGCCGGGCACCCCCACGGTGGTCCGGAACGCGGACGTCACCCGGACCGCGCGGGCCACCGAGATCAGGTCCTGGTTGCGCATCAGTTTGCTCACCGCCGCCACCATCTCGGGGGTCAGCCCCGCGGCGACGGAGGCCAGCGTCGCGGCCGCCCCGGGTGAGGCCGCGACCTCGAGGAGCCAGTCACGCAGGCCACCCACGGTGAGGTGCGCCAGTGGGGCGAAGGCGGCGCGATCATGGGAGTCGACGATGAGTCGGGTGACCTCGTCGGTCTCGTACGGCACCAGCAGGTCCTCGAGGAAGGTCTCGAGCGACACGTCGGCGAGCGCCCACTGCGCGGCGGCACGTTCGGCGTCGGACGACGCCGCGCACCCGGCCAGCTCGTCCCCCGATCGCCGGGGCGACGCCCTGGCCATCAGCTCGACGAGGCCGTCAAACTGATAGGTCGTTCCCGAGACCTGCTGGGTGTACGTGGTCATTCGAGCTCTGCTTCCGCTCTGGCCAGTGCGGCGAACTCCTCGTCCGGGGAGTTGGCGACGAGGTGGTGCCGACTGTAGATACCGAAGTACAGCATGAACGCCCCGAACACCACCAGGCACCAGAGCGCGGCCGTGCTGTGGACGAGGAAGGTGGCCACCACGGCCAGCGCGGCGATGACGAGGGCGAAACCGGTGGTCACCACGCCGCCCGGGGTCCGGTACGGGCGCTCCATGTCCGGCTCCCGGCGCCGCAGCACGATGTGGCTGACCATCATCAGGACGTAGCTGAGCGCCGCCCCGAACACCGCCATGTTGAGCAGCATGTCGCCCTGGCCGGTGAGGGAGAGCAGGAACCCGATGACGCCCGGGACGATGAGGGCCAGGGTCGGCGCCTTGCGCGAGTTGGTGACGGACAGCGTCGTGGGCAGGTACCCGGCGCGGGAGAGCGCGAACAACTGACGGGAATAGGCGTACATGATCGAGAAGAAGCTGGCGACGAGTCCGGCGAGCCCGATGTAGTTGACGACCTTCGCGGCCGGACTGTTCCCGAGCGCCTCGACCAGCGGGTTACCCGAGGACTGGATGGCATCCGCGCCTCCGGCGCCGGTGGCCAGGACCAGAACGGTGGTCGCGGTGACGAGCAGGACAGCCATCGCCGCGATGATGCCGCGGGGGACGTTCCTGGACGGGTCCTTGGCCTCCTCCGCGGCCAGCGGCACACCCTCGATGGCGAGGAAGAACCAGATGGCGAACGGGACGGCGGCCCAGATCCCGATGAACCCGAACGGCAGGAAGTCCGAGGCGCCGGCGGCGTCGGTGGGGGCGATGGTGGTGAGGTTGGACAACTCGAACTGACCCGCCGCCGCGACCGCGAAGACGATGAGTCCGACGAGCGCGATCGCGGTGATGACGAACATGACCTTGAGCGCCTCCCCCGCACCGGACAGGTGGATCCCGATGAAGACCGCGTACACGGCGAGGTAGATCCACCAGCCGTCGGTGATCCCGAACAGGGTGAGGGATTCCACGTACGCGCCGATGAACGTCGCGATGGCCGCGGGAGCGATCGCGTACTCGATGAGGATGGCCGTTCCCGTGGCGAAGCCACCCCACGGCCCCAGCGCGCGGCGGGCGAAGGTGTAGCCGCCGCCCGCCGCCGGGAGCGCGGAGGACATCTCGGCCATGCCGAGCACCATGGCCAGGTACATCCCGGCGATGATCACGGCCGCGATGAGCAGGCCACCGAACCCGCCCTGTTCCAGGCCGAAGTTCCAACCGGAGTAGTCGCCGGAGATCACGTAGCTCACACCGAGACCCGCGAGCAGCACCCACCCCGCGGTGCCCTTCTTCAACTGGCGCTTGGCCAGGTAGTCGCTGCCCTCGATGTGCGACTGCGTGCCGTCGTGATGGCTACTGATCGATTCTGTGGCGGACATGCGCGGCCTTCCTCGGAGCGAGATCGACGGATGTCGCGCGGGGTGCGCGAACCGGATCACCGTAGGTCCGCGGTGTAAGCAGCGGGTCGACGCGCTGTGACGGCCCGGTTACGGCGATCGCGGTGAGCCGGCGACTGTCCCCCGGACGCACTCAGCGGACGGATCTTGGCGCCTCACAGGCGCAGAACCCGCCCACACACGACCAGGTGCACCTCGTCACACGCCTCGGCGACACCCTGGTTGACCGCACCCAGGAGGTCGCGGAACACCCCGCCGGAGCGATGGGACGGCACGACCCCGTAGCCGACCTCGTTGGTCACCAGCACCACCTCGTCGTCGTGATCCCTCACCGCCTCACGGACCGCGGCGACGTGCTGGTCCACCACGCCGTGCGCGGCGTCCATCGGCGCATCCCACAGCTCCGCGCGGTCCAGGATCGCGGTGACCCAGGTCCCCAGGCAGTCGACGAGCACCGGCCCGGCGGTGGCACCGATCGCCGACGCGAGGTCCACGGTCTCGACCGTCTCCCATCCCGTGGGCCGGTGGGCGCGGTGGCGGGCGACCCGGTGATCCCAGTCCGGATCGCCGCCGTCCGCCACCGGCCCGGGCGCCACGACGGTGACGTGGTCGCGGCCCTCCAGCAGTCCTGCGGCGTGCCTCGACTTGCCGGAGCGCACGCCTCCCGTGACCAGCACTCTCATCGTCCCAGCGTAGGACCCGGGGGAGGCCGTCCGGCGGAACGCTGTCCACTCCGGGCCGGACTTCTCTATTATTGACAGTTGTCAAGTGATGGCGTCGCCGGGCCCGGGTCCGGCACCTCGCCCTCACCGGAGAAGAAGAGGTCCCACGAGATGACGTCATCGGTCGCCACCACGCGCGAGGCGCTGTTCCGCCCCCTACAGGTCAGGTCCATGCAACTGGCCAACCGCCTGGTCATGTCGCCCATGACGCGGATGGGCTGCCCGGACGCCCTGCCCGACGAGGTGAACCGCGACTACTACGCCTCCCGCGCCGCCGGCGGGACCGCGCTGATCGTCACGGAGGGGATCGGCGTGGACCACCCGACCTCGGTGGACCACGCCTGGATCCCGCGCCTCGACTCACCCGCGTCCGTGGCCGCCTGGCGGCAGGTCACCGACGCGGTCCACTCGGCCGGGGGCCGCATCCTCGCGCAGCTGTGGCACGTCGGCCCGCTCTGGGGCGCCAACGCCCGTTTCGACCGGGCCAATCGGGACCGGCTCATGGAGATGCACCCGATGCGTCCGTCGGGACTGTGGGGCACCCCGGGCGTCACCACCTATTCCGAGCGGAGCGTCGCCCGGTGGTCACCGGAGGTCGCGCCGATGACCGAGGGCGACGTCGCCGAGGTGATCGGCGCGTTCTCCCGTTCCGCCCGACTGGCGATGGAGGCCGGATTCGACGGCGTGACCCTCCACGGCGGTCACGGGTACCTCCTCGACTCGTTCGTCTGGGCCGACACCAACCGGCGGACCGACACCTGGGGCGGCGACCTGGCGGCGCGCAGCCGGTTCCCCGCCGCGGTGGTCGCCGGGGTCCGCGAGGCGATCGGTCCCGACGCCCCGCTGTTCTACCGCTTCTCGCAGCACACCCAGCAGGACTACACCGCCCGCAAGGCCACCACGCCCGAGGAACTGGGCGTGTACCTGGGAGCCCTCGCCGACGCGGGGGTGGACCTGCTCGACGCCTCCACCAGGCGGTTCAACGACCCGGCATTCCCGGACCTGGAGGGCGACGACGGCGAGGTGTCCCTGGCCGGATGGGCCCGCCGTCTGACCGGGTTGCCGACGGGCGCGGTCGGAGGGGTGGGGATCGGGGCCTCTCTCCGCGAGCAGAAGTCCGGGGCGCCCGCCCACACCGCGGACAACATCGATGCCGTGGCGGGCTGCCTGGAGGCCGGCGAGTTCGACCTCATCTCGGTGGGCCGGCTCCACCTGGCGGATCCGGCGATCGCCACCGTCCTGCGCACCGGGGCCCCGTTGCCGGAGTTCGTCCGCGAGATCCACGAGATGCCGCTGCGCAGCCCCGAGGGCTGAGGCCCTCACGGACGCTGCAGCGCTCAGGACATCGGTGGACCGCCCGGTTCCGCGCCGCCGCCCAGCCGCTCGATCCCGTCGTGCATCAGCTCCACGGCGGTGCGGAAGACGAGGCCGGGGTCGATCCCGCGATAGTCGTCCAGGAACGCCGTGGTCAGCGGATAGTCCGCGGCGGGCAGCCCCGCGATCTCCGCCGCGGTGGCCTCGTCCACGGGAGCGACCATCCCGAGGGCCTCCGCCGTGGCCAGTCCGAGGACGGTCGCGTACCAGCCCACCGTCACCGTCACCACATGCGGACGCGGAACCCCGGCGCCCAGCATCGCCGCGTGGACCACCTCCGTCGTGGCGTAGTCGGCCGACCCGGTGTGGGTGAACCGCTGGAGCAGCGGGAACGTCCGGGGATAGGCCCCGGCCAGAGCGCGGTACTGCTCCGCCAGGTGGCGCAGGGTCGCCCGCCAGGGCGCCCCGGGCGGGGCGGGCCGCACCTGACCGTCGAGCCACGACGCCATGGCCCGGGCAAGTCCCTGCTTGGACCCGAAGTGATAGGCCACCGACATCGCGTCACACCCCGCCGCGCGACCCACACCGCGCATGCTGAACGACTCCTTCCCGCCCTCCTCCAGCACGCCGACCGCCGCCTCGACGATCCGGGCGGGGGACAACCCCCTGGGCCCACGTCCGGCGTGGCGCTCGACCATCAGTCCCCCCACTTTCGGGCCGACGGGCCCGACACGCTTTTTCTACATTGTAGAATAATCAGAGATCGAGGGAGGAAGACATGGTGGAAGTCAGACCGGCGGCGGCCTCCGATGCGCAGACCATCGGGGAGATGCTCGGGGAGGCGTTCGGCGCCGATCCGGCGTGGGCGCAGTTCTTCCCCGACGAGGCCTCACGGCCCGCTCGCCTGACCGCGCACTACCGGCGCCAGGTGAGTCGACACCCGGACCGGGTCGACGTGGCCGTGGAGAACGGGCAGACGTTGGGGGCGTTGCTCTGGGAGCCTCCCCACCGCGAGGCGGGACGATGGTCGCGGTGGGGCGAGAGAGGCGCAGCGGTTCTCCGGCTGCTGATCTCGCCCACCGCGCGCCGTGGAGCGGCCCACACCCGCGCGGTCGACGCACATCGGCCGTCGGAACCGCACTGGTACTTCCACGACATCGCCACCGGGCCCCGGGCCCGCGGGAAGGGGATCGGGTCGGCCCTCCTGCGCCACCGCCTGGAAATCATCGACCAGGGTGGGCCGGAGCCGGTGTTCCTCGAGGCGACCACCCCGGGGAGCCGCCGGCTCTACGAACGCTTCGGCTTCCTCCCCGTGGGCACGGTGCCCACGGGGCCCGGCCAGGAATCCACCGCGATGATCCGACCCGCAGGAGCCCAGAAATGAGTGACCCCCGCCTCGCCTCACCGGACGATCTCGCCCCCGCCGCCGAGACCCTGGCCCGGGCGTTCGCGCACTACCCCTGGACCCGACACGTCATCCCGGAGGAGGGATACGCCGAGCGCCTGCTCACCCTGCAGCAGCTCTATCTCGAGCACGCCCTCCGGCACGGGATCGTCGCGGTCACCGAGGACCGGGACGGCGTGATCGCGCTCCTGCCCCCGGACGCGCCGGACCCCGACGACGCGGCCGTCGATCAGATCGTGGCCCTGCACGGTGATCGCCTCGGGAGGCTGGGCGACGGATCGCCGCCGCACGACGGGTGGAGCCTGGAGACCGTCGGCGTACGCCCCGCCGCGCAGGGCAGACGGCTCGGTAGCGCCCTGATCGTCTTCGCGCTCGCCGAGGCGGCACGTCGAGGCGCCCGTGCCGTACGGCTGGAGACCTCGGACGAGCGGAACGTGCGGCTGTACGAACGGCACGGGTTCCACGTGACCGGACGCCGCGACCACCCGGACGGGCCACCCGTCTGGGTCATGGAGGTCGACGACATGAAGGTCGACGACATGGACGCCCACACCCGCACCACCTGACCGCTCGCCACCGCGGCCGGGCAGGTCGGCGGGGTGAGGGAGCGGTGACGTAGGTTCTACGTCGTGATCGGCTACTGCGACCCGATGGCGCAGTGGCGCGCGGTGGCGGTGGTGCTCGCGTCCGTGCTCACCGCCACGGTCGCGCACACGGCCGCCGGGGGTTCGGCGCCCGGCCCGGGCGGATGGGCCGTCGTGTTCCTGTGCCTGCTCCCGGTCGCCGCGCTCG
>NZ_JAALDZ010000395.1:0-2380 GCF_014145125.1 Dietzia sp. CQ4
CTCGCCGTCGTCGGCGGTCGGGTATCCACCCAGGTCACCGAGTCGATCGACCAACCGCTCCCGTAGCCACGCCGGCGGAGCGTCCCCGCGCACGTTGACGGCGAAGTCCACCGCACCCGGCACCAGCTCGGCATCACCGTGGTGACGCAGCGCGTCCCACGACGGACCCTCGGGCAGGTATCCGGGCGCGGATCCGGGCGCGGCGCTCATGACCGGCAGCCTAGGCGGGGCCCACGGGGGCGGCGGCGACGGGTGGCGGCGCGTGCCGGCCGGGGTCTGAGAGGATGACGGCATGCCCGACCGCCCGATCCTCCTCGTCGACCTCGACGGCACCATCACCGACTCACTGGACGGCATCGCCAGGTCGCTCCACCACGCGCTGGACACCGTCGGTGCCCGGTGGGACGACTCACGTGACATCCGCTCCATCGCGGGCCCACCCATGCCGGACACCCTCGCCTCGCTGGGGCTCGGGGGCGACGATCTGCAGCGGGCGATGAGCGCGTACCGCGAGCGCTACACCGACGTGGGGTGGCTCGAGAACGCGGTCTACGAGGGAATGGACGGCCTGCTGACGAGCCTGGCCGGCCACGGTTTCCGGATGGCCGTGGCGACGAGCAAGGACCAGCGGGCCGCGCGACGGATCCTGGAGCACTTCCGGCTCGACGACCCGTTCGAGTTCATCGGCGGCGCGGACCTGCGGGTCGGGCGGGCGGCCAAGGCCGATGTGATCGCGCACTCACTCTCCGCACTCGGCGTCGATCCGGTACCGGTGGCCGAGGGGGGCACGGGCCACGTCCTCATGATCGGCGACCGCGAGCACGACGTGGAGGGGGCCGCCCGCTACGGGATCCCCACGGCGATCGTGCGCTGGGGTTACGGCAGCCCCGGCGAGTGGGACGGCGCCCGCTGGTCCCCGGCGGACACCGCCGAGCTGGAGCGGATCATCCATGAGTGGTGACCCGCGCGTGCACGTCGTCTTTGTCTGTACCGGCAACATCTGCCGCTCCCCCATGGCCGAGGTCATGGCACGGCACGCGTTCTCCGGCGCCGGGTTCGGCGACAGGGTCACCGTCTCGAGCGTGGGTACCGGTGGGTGGCACGTCGGGGACGGCATGGATCCGCGGGCCGCGGCCGAGCTCGAGTCCCACGGGTACGACAGCACGCACGTGGCCGCACAACTGTCGGCCCCCGATCACCGGGCCGACCTGGTGGTGGCGCTCGACCGCGGCCATCGCGACCACCTCCTCGGCGCCGGGGTCGAGGAACACCGTGTCCGCCTCCTGCGGGGGTTCGATCCCGCGGCGGACGGTGAGGACGTGGCCGACCCCTACTACGGCGACCACGACGGCTTCACCCGGACCCGTCTCCAGATCGCCGAGGCGCTCCCCGGGTTGGTGGCCGAGGTGCGTGCCCTCCTGACTTAGCCCGTCGGGGTCCAGCGGATACCCTGGGGACATGCGGAGTCTGCGGCGCTTTCTGAGTCCCGGCTGGCTGATCGGCCTGCTCGCCGTGTCGCTGTTCGCCTGGGCGTGCTTCGCCCTCCTGGCCCCGTGGCAGCTGGGCAAGAGCGAGGACCTCGATGCCCGCAACACCCGCCTCGCCGAGTCGATAGAGGCCGCGCCGGCCCCGTTCGGGCAGGTGGTGGACGCTCCCGAGGCGTTCGTCGACCGCGAATGGCGGCTGGTGACACTGGACGGCCGGTGGCTACCCGACGCCGAGGCACTGCTGCGGCTCCGCGCGGTCGACGGCGAGCCGGTCTACCAGGTGTTGACGGTGTTCGATCCGGTCGATGGGCCGGAGATCCTGGTCAACAGGGGTGTCGTCCCCGTCGGCGAGAACAACACGGTCCCCGACTACGCCGCCGCGCCCGCGGGGCCCGTCGAGATCACCGCTCGGCTCCGCGCGGCGGAGAGCGGTCAGGCGGAGCCGGTCCTCGTGGACGGACTGCCGGCCGTGAGGGTCCTGGACCCCTCCGTGCTGGGCGGGGCACTCGGCCACCCGCTCGTGCCCGCCGGATACCTCCAGCTCTCCGGTGACCAGCCCGGATCGCTCACCCCGGTGCCCATCCCCGGGATAGAGAACGGCCCGTACCTCTCCTACGGCCTGCAGTGGCTCGCCTTCGGCGTCCTGGCGCCGCTCGCCCTGGCCTACTTCGCGTGGGCCGAGATCCGGGCGCGACGCCGCGACGCCGAGGCGGACGAGAACCCGGCGCCGCCGGCCGGCCCGGACGGGGACCACTCCGACGACGCCCTCGTGGACGCCCGCGAACGCGCTCTCCGCGCCCGCTACGGCAACCGGGACGACGCCGAACAGCGGCGTGCCCACCGCCGGGCGGACCGTCTCCGGACCTGACCACGACCGCGTCCCTCGCCGGGGC
>NZ_JAALDZ010000396.1:0-4231 GCF_014145125.1 Dietzia sp. CQ4
TACTCCTCCGACGGCGGCACCCGGACTCCCGGGTGCCGCCGTCGGCGCGTGTCCGACCGGCCCCGTACGCGGGCGCGCGGGCTGCGGTGTGGCGGCGGTGGCGATAGGGCAGAATAGACGAGGTCCCACCAAGGGCCGTACGGCTTCTCGACGACGACGTCGGGGGCGTTGACGCACGAGACGGGCGTGATCCGTCCGGGACGAGGAGAGCGATGACCGACCCGCGGGACGGCTACAAGCGTGTGATGCTCAAGCTGGGCGGAGAGATGTTCGGCGGGGGCGGCGTGGGGATCGACCCCGATGTGGTCCAGTCGGTCGCCAGGCAGATCGCCGAGGTGTCCCGCACGGGCGCGCAGATCGCGATCGTCATCGGCGGCGGGAACTTCTTCCGCGGCGCCCAGTTGCAGCAGCGTGGCCTCGACCGAGCACGGAGCGACTACATGGGGATGCTCGGCACCGTCATGAACTGTCTGGCGCTGCAGGACTTCCTCGAGCAGGAGGGCGTGTCCACGCGGGTGCAGACCGCCATCCACATGGGTCAGGTCGCGGAACCGTACATCCCCCTTCGTGCCGAGAGGCATCTGGAGAAGGGGCGTGTGGTGATCTTCGGCGCGGGCATGGGAATGCCCTACTTCTCCACCGACACGACAGCCGCCCAACGGGCGCTCGAGATCAAGGCCGAGGTGCTGTTGATGGCCAAGGCCGTCGACGGGGTCTACTCCGACGACCCGCGGACCAACCCCGACGCCGAACTCTTCGCACGGATCGAGCACCGCGAGTGCCTGGAACGGGGACTGAAGGTCGCCGACACGACCGCGTTCAGCCTCTGCATGGACAACAAGATGCCCATCCTGGTCTTCAACCTCCTCACCGAGGGCAACATCGCGCGCGCCGTCGCCGGTGAGGAGATCGGGACCCTGGTCAGCAGCCCGGCCTGAGGCGCGGGATCCGCGCCCCTCATCCACGTAGAGAACGGAAGGCAACACATGATCGACGACACCCTGCTCGAGGCCGAGGAGAAGATGGAGAAGGCCGTGGAGCACGTCCGTGACCAGCTCGCCGCCATCCGTACCGGTCGCGCCAACCCCGGCATGTTCAACCGGGTGCTCTGCGAGTACTACGGGACCCTGACCCCCATCACCCAGATGGCGAGTATCGCGGTGCCCGAGCCCCGGATGCTCATCATCAAGCCGTACGAGATGTCCCAGATCGGTCCGATCGAGAACGCCATCCGGAACTCGGATCTCGGCGTCAACCCGACCAACGACGGCCAGGTTCTGCGCGTGACGGTCCCACAGCTCACCGAGGAGCGCCGGCGCGATCTGGTCAAGCAGGCCAAGTCGAAGGCCGAGGACGGTCGTATCGCGCTCCGAGGTGTCCGGCGTAAGGCGATGGACGAGCTCAAGCGCATCGTCAAGGACGGCGAGGCCGGCGAGGACGAGGTCAACGCCGCCGAGAAGGAACTCGACAAGCTCACCCATCGGTACGTGGCCGACGTGGACGAGCTCGTCAAGGCCAAGGAAGGCGAGTTGATGGAGGTCTGATCTCCCAGCACCCGCCGACCCACCCCCGAGACTCGAGGAGAATGCCGTGGACACCGCCCCGCCCGGCCCACCCGGGCCCACAGCCGCGGCCGCGGCTCCGCCGTCGCGGGCGGGAAGGGACCTGACCCGCGCCATCCCGGTGGGCGTCGGGCTCGGGGCTCTGGTGATCGCGAGTATCGCGTTCAACCCCAGGGCCTGGTACCTGGTCGCGGCCGGTGCCGTGGCCATCGGGACCTGGGAGGTGTTCAAGCGGCTGCGGCAGGCGCAGTTCCGCCTCCCGTTGGTGCCCCTGCTCCTCGGTGGACAGGCGATGGTCTGGGCCGGGTTCTTCGCCGAGGCAAAGGGCGCCTTCGCCGCGTTCGCCGCCACCACCGTCCTGGTCCTGGTCTGGCGCCTCCTGATGGCGGGGCTGACCACGGCCCCACAGAACTATCTCCGTGACGTCTCGGTGGCCCTGTTCGTCCTGGTGTGGATCGCGGTCCCTGGCGCTCTCGGCGCCATGCTCGCGGACGGCGACCACGGGGCGCAGCGTGTCGTCGCCCTGATCCTGTTGGTGGTGTGTTCGGACGTCGGGGGATACGTCACCGGCGTGCTGTTCGGCAGACACCCGATGGCGCCCGCGGTGAGCCCCAAGAAGTCGTGGGAGGGCTTCGCCGGATCGATGGTGTTCGCCATCATCGGCGGGGCGCTCGTGGTGGTGCTGCTGTTCGACGACAACTTCCTCAAGGGTGTCCTGCTCGGCGTCCTCACCGTCTTCACGGCGACCCTGGGCGACCTCATCGAGTCACAGGTCAAGCGGGACCTGGGCATCAAGGACATGGGCACCATGCTGCCCGGCCACGGCGGCTTCATGGACCGCCTCGACTCGGTCCTGCCCACCGCCGTCGTGGTGTGGATCATCTTCACCTACGTCGTCCCGACCTGAGCGTGCGGGGGCGCGCTCACCGGCGGTCGGCCGTGGGGACGACACCCCTCAGTGGTGGCGGGCCGACACCTTGCGCGCCTTCCGGGCGCGCATCCGCAGCTGCAGGATCCGGAATCCGGCGAACAGCGCCATGATCAACGCGCCGGCGATGGCGGCGAACAGGATCAGGACCCCCAGGGGGAGGCTGAACTCCAGCCCCAGATACCGCACGCCCGTGGACGTGGTGTTCTGCGCGATGAAGATCAGCAACAGGATCGTCACCAGGGCGCCGAGGACCAGTCCCACCCAGGCCGACCCCAGCTTGCCGCCGTGGGTGTCCATGACGTCGTCGTCGTGGCTCCCGCGTCCCCCGCGTGAGTCCCCCGCGGGGACCGTCGCAGGAGCCGAGGCGTGGGTGTCCTCGACCGGCGCGATCTCCGCTGCTCCGGCGGTGTGGTCGGTGTGCTGGGGGTCAACTGGTTCGTGCGAACGCGTGGCCATGGGAGGACTCTATTCCCTCACCGGCGCCGACGGCATCCGCTGGCGGTGTGTCGTGCGGTCCGGTTTCTGACACAATGGCAGCCATCATGGTTGAACCACTACCCCTCGTCTTCGACGCCCCCCGCCGGGGTCTTCCGCCTCGTCACTTCGCCGACCTCGACGCAGAGGGCCGGGCTGCGGCGATGAGCGAACTGGGGGTCCCCGCCTTCCGGGGGAAGCAGCTCGCCAACCAGTACTTCGGACGACTCGAGGCCGACCCCGCGGAGATGACGGACCTCCCGGTCGGTCTGCGTGAACAGATCGGTTCCGAGTTGTTCCCGCGCCTGGCCTCCTCGGTCCGGCACATCTCCGCCGACGGGGGCACCACGCGCAAGACGTTGTGGAAGCTGCACGACGGCTCGCTGGTGGAGAGCGTGCTCATGCGCTACCCGGACCGGGCGACGCTGTGCATCTCCAGCCAGGCCGGGTGCGGCATGGCCTGCCCGTTCTGCGCCACCGGCCAGGCCGGGCTCGACCGCAACCTCTCGGCCGCCGAGATCCTCGAGCAGGTGCGCGAGGCCGCCCGGGCGATGCGGGACGGCGAGGTCCCCGGCGGCCCGGGCCGACTGTCCAACGTGGTGTTCATGGGGATGGGTGAGCCGCTGGCCAACTACAAGCGGGTCCTCACGGCTGTCCGGGGGATCGTCTCGCCGCCGCCGTCCGGGTTCGGATTGTCCCAGCGTTCGGTCACGGTCTCGACGGTCGGAGTCGTCCCCGCGATCCATCGCCTCGCGGAGGAGGGACTCCAGGTGACCCTGGCGGTCTCGCTGCACACCCCTGACGACGAACTGCGCGACACCCTCGTGCCGGTCAACAACCGGTGGCCCGTCTCCGAGGTCATGGACGCCGCGCGGCACTACGCCGACGCCACGGGCCGGCGGGTGTCGATCGAGTACGCGTTGATCCGCGATGTGAACGACCAGACGTGGCGCGGGGAGATGCTCGGTCGGCTGCTCGTACAGCGCCTCGGACCCATGGCCCACGTCAACCTGATCCCTCTCAACCCGACTCCGGGCAGCGAGTGGGACGCCAGCCCGAAGCCCCAGCAGGACGCGTTCGTCGCCGCGGTCCAGCAGTCCGGTGTCTCCTGCACAGTCCGGGACACCCGTGGGCAGGAGATCGCCGCCGCCTGCGGCCAGCTCGCCGCCGAAGGCTGAGCTCCGAGGGCCGATCACCGTGAGGTGGGCCCGGGCCGTCCCCGATCACGGACGAGGCCGCCGCCCGCGGATGTCGCGGGCGGCGG
>NZ_JAALDZ010000397.1:0-3019 GCF_014145125.1 Dietzia sp. CQ4
TGGGGTCCCACCCCCACTAGGAGGTCCACCCGGTGAACGACCACACCGACGCCACCGACGAGTCCGATTCCGACACCGGAGGCAACGGTCTCCGGCTGCCCGGACGAGCGGACGTCACCAGTGCGATCGGGCGGCTGGTCTGGCGCCGGCGCAACGCCCGCGACCAGCGCGTCGCCGGCGAGGCCTCGGCCAGGAACGCGGTCAAGCTCGAGCCCGGCGCCGAGCCCGGTCCCCCGCTGGCCGACGCCACGACCACCGAGGACCACGACGACCACGCCGACACGCGGTTCGTCCCCGACCCGCAGGCCGCGGCGTTCTTCGACGTGGACAACACCCTGATCCAGGGCGCCTCGATCATCCTGCTGGCGCGCGGGCTGGCCAAACACAAGTTCTTCACGGCGCAGGACGTGGCGTCGATGGCGTGGTCGCAGGTCAAGTTCCGGGTCTCCGGCAAGGAGAACGCCGACGACGTGGCCGCGGGCCGAGACAAGGCGCTGAGCTTCGTCAAGGGCCACACCGTCGCCGAGCTGACCGCGTTGAGCGAGGAGGTCGTGGACACCTCGATGCTCGACCGCGTCTGGCCGGGCACGCGCTCGCTGGTGCAGATGCACCTCGACGCCGGCCAGCAGGTGTGGCTGGTCACCGCCACGCCGGTCATGCTCGCGCGGGTGATCGCGTCGCGGCTCGGGCTCTCGGGTGCGCTCGGCACCGTGGCCGAGGAGGAGGACGGGGTGTACACCGGCCGGCTGGTGGGCGACATCCTGCACGGGCCCGGCAAGGCGCACGCCATCTCCAACCTCGCCGAGGCCGAGGGTTTCGATCTGTCCAAGTGCTACGCGTACTCCGACAGCTTCAACGACATGCCGATGCTCACGATGGTCGGCAACCCGGTCGCGATCAACCCGGACGGGCGGCTGCGCAAGTACGCCTCGGAGAACGGCTGGGACATCAAGGACTTCCGCACGGTGCGCAAGGCCGCCAAGAAGGCGGTCCCGGGCGTGCTCGCGGTGGGCGGGCTCGCCGGAGCCCGGGCGGCCGTGAAGTCCTCGTACGGCGCGCGGACGATCGGCCAGATCCGACGGATGTTCTGAGACGACTCGCGGCCGGGCCCCGAGCGGCCGGGCGGATCAGCCGAAGAAGACGCTCCCGCGGCGCGCGAGGTTCCGGAACAGGGTGTTCTGGATGGTCTCGCGGACCTGGTCGGTGATCTCGAAGACGATCATCGGGTCGTCGCCGGCGTCCGGGCCGAGGTGGGAGGTCTCGATGGGCTCGCCGAACTCGATGGTCCACTTGGTGGGCAGCGGGATGCCGCCCAGGCCGCCGAGCAGGGGGAACGTCGGCGTGATGGGCAGGTACGGGACACCCAGCAGCCGCGCCAGCGGGGAGAACTCGCCGATCTTGGGGTAGATCTCCTCCGAGCCCACCACCGAGCACGGGATGATCGGCGCGCCGGCGTCCAGCGCCGTGGACACGAACCCACCGCGGCCGAAGCGTTGCAGCCGGTAGCGGTCCGAGAACGGCTTGCCCAGACCCTTGTAGCCCTCGGGCCACACCGCCACCACGTGTCCGCTCTCGAGCAGGCGTTCGGCGTCGGCAGCGCAGGCCAGGGTCGCCCCGGCCCGTCGCGCCAGCGGTGCGGAGACCGGCAGCGTCATCGCCAGGTCGGCGGCCAGCAGCCGCAGGGCGCGGCCCGAGTGGTCGTGGACGGCCACCGTGGTCATCATCGCGTCCAACGGCAGGACCCCGGCGTGGTTGGAGACGATCAGCCCGGCGCCCTCAGCGGGGATGTTCTCGGCGCCGATCACCTCGACCCGGAACCAGTGCTCGAACAGCGGTCGCCACATCGGCAGCCACACTGTGCTGTGGAAGTGCTCGTCGAAGCCGAACTCGTCGACCTCGTAACCACCGGTCACGCGCGTGGCGATCAGCTCGCCGACACCGTTGATGGCGTCGACGAGCCCCGACAGCGCGCTGACGTCGCCGGTCGCGAGCATCACGTCGACACCCCGCGCGACCTCACGGACGGGACCCAACATCTCGGCGTCGACGGGCAGCGCCTCCATCACCTGGCCGAGAGTGTCACGCACCGAGGTGAGGAACCGGTCGACGATCCGTCCGATCTCGGTGGCGGCGGCGTCGCTGTGGCTGGTGGCGCCGAGGAAGCCCTCGCCCACGATGCGGTCGCTCCGCGAGTCGCGGCGGCCCTCCCCCCAGCGAGGCCCACCGAGTGGCTGGCTCAGGTCGAATTCGGGGCCCCTCACAGCGCCTCCTCCTTGCTCGGATCGGGCTCGTTCGGATCGGGCTCGTTCGGATCGGGCTCGTTCGGATCGGGCAGCGCGCCGATCGCCTCGAGCTCGCACAGCGTGGTGTCCACTCCCGCGCGCAGCCGGTCGGCCACCGGCGCGGGGAGCATGGCGGCGATCTTGGCGGTCTTGCGCTCGAGCGTGGCGCGGGTGATGAGCGGTTCGGTGCCGGAGTCGACCAGGTAGGCGTGCAGTGCCTCCTCGGTGGAGTACCGGGGCGTGAAGCCGAACTCCTCGCGCATGCGCGTGGTGTCCACAGCGCGCCCGAAGCGCAGGTACCGAAGCTGCGAGGCCCCGACGTCGCGCAGGCCCTGACTGGACAGCAGCCGCACGGCCAGCTTGAACGTCTGCGGCGGAACCGGCAGCGGGACGTGCCCGGCCCGCCGGATGGCCTGGGTGAGCGTGAGGATCCCCTCGCCGGCGATGTTGAACGTCCCCGGCGCGGCGCCCATCGTGGCGTGCAGGAGGGCGTCGAGCGCGTCCTGGGGGTGCAGCAACTGGATGCGGGGGTCGTAGCCCGCCAGCACCGGGGAGATCGACGGCGCCAGCAGCTCCCCGAACACCGTGGGTTCGGGCAGTCCGAGGATCGCGGGGATCCGCAGGATCGTCACCTCGATGTCCGGCCGTTTGCGGGACATCCCGCGCACGTAACCCTCGACCGACAGGTGGTCCAGGGGGATGCCGCCGCTGGGTTGGCGGCGGGCCGCCATGTCCTC
>NZ_JAALDZ010000398.1:0-1495 GCF_014145125.1 Dietzia sp. CQ4
CGAGGAGCCGTAGACGGTGGTCGAGGAGATCAACACGAACCGCTTGACGGTCGCGGCCCGCCCACAGGCCGCGATCACGTGCATCGAGCCCATGATGTTGGCCTCCTTGACGGCCGCACGGCCGCCCGGGGCGAAGTCGGTGTGGTGCAGTCCGGCGTGGACGACGGTGTCGATGCCGGCATCGCGCAGGATGCCCTGGAGGCGCGGCGACTGCGGGTCGAGGCGGACGAACTCGGCGTCCCTCATCCGACGGCGGTGCTGCGGCGACGGTTTGACGGAGTCGATGGCCAGGACGCGCTCGACGGATTCGGACCGGAGCAGCATCCCCACGAGGTGGGCGCCGAGGTATCGGCTCCCGCCCACGACGGCGACAGCCCGGGCGGGCCGACGGGTTGGTGCTTCGGGGTTCACCCAGACCACTGTAGCCGTGGACCCCCCCGGTCCGTCGCCCGGTCCGCGTACCCCGGACGTGCTGCTACACACACCCCGGGACACACCGATGCCCGCCACCACTTGCGGGTGACGGGCATCTGCTACAGGCGTGAGTCCGGGCGCTATCGAGCCGCCGCCGGACTCACTTACCGAGCTTGCGACGCTGCACGCGCGTCCGGCGGAGCATCTTGCGGTGCTTCTTCTTGGACATACGCTTGCGGCGCTTCTTGATCACAGAACCCATATCGGGGGTCACCTACCTGTCGACTACTGGTCTGGGGCCTTACAGCGGGCTTACTGCGTTCCGGCATCTAAGCGGGCTCGGAAGCCGGTACGGAACCCGTCCAGACTACCCGCAGGTGGGGCCGCGACGAAAACGGGCCCGGGGGCCGACCCGGAGCGGGTCAGCCGGCGGAGAAGTACGACGTGTCCAGGTACTCGTGGACCGCCTTGGAATGCACGCGGAACGACCGCCCCACCCGCACCGCGGGCAGCTCGCCCGAGTGGACGAGCCGGTAGACCGTCATCTTGGACACGCGCATGAGCGCTGCGACCTCGGCAACGGTCAGGAACTGGGAACCCCCCGCCGCCTGTGCGCCGCCTTCGGTCTTGTCGGTAGTCGCCATCTCACAACCCTTCGTGGCACGCGTCGTGCCGCAGGCTTCCCCTCCTGCGGTACGGACACGCACGTGCTGGGTATGAGCCTAGCGTGAAGGGTGTGATCAATGCGACGGGAGTGGGCAAATAACTTTGACGACACGCCGCCCGACCGCGGCCTGACCCACCCTGAACAGGGCTTGTGCTAATTGCGACGTCCCGCCAGGTGGCCGTTCTCTCACCTGGCGGGACGTGTGGGGCGCGTGGAGCGCAGCGGGCGATGCCGGGAGGCGGGTCAGTCGTCCCGCTCGTCGTCCTCGGCCTTCTGCGCCGCACGGGCCAGTTCCATCGACCTGGTGGCCGACGCCTCCACGGCGTCCGCCACCGCGGACCGGAAGCCCCCGGCCTCGAGTCGCCGGATCGCCGCCGCCGTGGTGCCGCCCGGGGAGCAGACCGCCGCGCGCAG
>NZ_JAALDZ010000399.1:0-2013 GCF_014145125.1 Dietzia sp. CQ4
GTCGAATCGGGGCGGTCGGTCCGCTCTCGTGAGAGGAGTGACCGGCCCGCGGGGCGGTGCCGTCGGTGCGGCACGGGGGCCGCGCGAGGCCGCCGATGATGACCCCACGGTACCGCGCCGCGCGCCGGGCGTCGGAATCGGCGTGCGGCGTCGTAGGGTGTTGCGCGTGACGACCCGACTGCCCGTCGTGACGGTGACCTATTCTCCCGGCGACCACCTCCGCCACTTCGTCGAGACCCTGCCCGGGTCCACGACGCGGCCGGTGGGGTTGGTGATGGCGGACAACGGCTCCACCGACGGCGCGCCCGAGGCGGCGGCGGCCGCGCACGACTTCGCCGAGTTCTTCCCCACGGGCGGGAACCTGGGGTACGGGACCGCCATCAACCGTGCCGTCACCGAGATCGCCCGGCGCCCAGAGGAGTTCGACCAGGAGTTCGTGCTGGTCGTCAACCCGGATGTGTGGTTCGAGCCGGGTTCCGTGGACGCGCTGCTCGCCGCCGCCCACCGGTGGCCCAGGGCGGCGGCGTTCGGCCCGAGGATCGCGGAGACCGACGGTTCGGTGTACCCCTCGGCCCGCGCCGTGCCGCGGCTCGGCGCCGGTATCGGCCACGCCCTGCTGGGTCCGGTGTGGCCGGGCAACCCGTGGACCGCCCACTACCTCGACGACTCCGACATGGAGTCCGAACGGACCGCGGGGTGGTTGTCCGGGTCGTGCCTGCTGCTGCGACGTGAGGCGTTCGACGCGCTCGGCGGGTTCGACGAGAGGTACTTCATGTACCTGGAGGACGTGGACCTGGGGGACCGGCTCGGCCGGGCCGGGTGGCAGAGCGTCTACGTGCCGTCGTCGGTGATCCACCACGACCAGGGACACGCGGCCAGGACCGTGCCGGAGTTCACCCTCCGGGCACACCACAACAGCGCCTACCTGTTCCAGGCGGACAGGCATCCGGCCGCGTGGCAGGCACCGATACGCTGGGCGCTGAGGGCGGGTCTGGAACTACGGTGCCGCCTCGCGATCCGGTCCGCCCGGCGCGATCTTCGCTGACGCGCCGGACGAGACCATCCACCGGCCCGTGTGGGCCGCGCGAGCGCGCGGCCGGGGCCCCACGACATCGGGAGTAGGACTGTGACCTCGACGACCCCCTCCAGCGCCGAGCCGCGCGATCTGATCGCCGACACCGAGGCGGTGGTCCTGGTGGGCGGCAAGGGGACCCGCCTGCGGCCGCTGACCATCTCGGCGCCCAAGCCCATGTTGCCCACGGCCGGTCTGCCCTTCCTCACCCATCTGCTCTCGCGGATCCGGGCGGCGGGCATCCGGCGCGTGGTGCTGGGCACGTCGTTCAAGGCGGAGGTGTTCGAGGAGCACTTCGGGGACGGGTCCGACCTCGATCTGGAACTGACGTACGTGGTGGAGACCGAGCCGCTGGGCACGGGCGGCGGCATCCGCAACGTCCTGGACGAGCTCACCGCCTCGACGATCATGGTGTTCAACGGCGACGTGCTGGGCGGAACCGATCTCACCCGGATCCTCGATCTCCACCACGCCAAGAGCGCGGATCTGACCATGCACCTGGTGCGGGTCTCCGATCCCCGTGCGTTCGGCTGTGTGCCGACCGATGAGGACGGCCGGGTCCTGGAGTTCCTGGAGAAGACGCAGGACCCGCCGACCGATCAGATCAACGCCGGTTGCTACGTCTTCCGGCGTGAACTGATCGCTCAGATCCCCGAGGGCGTCCCCGTCTCGGTGGAGCGCGAGACCTTCCCGCAGCTGCTCGCCGAGGGCAGGCGGGTCTACGGCTTCGTCGACTCGGCGTACTGGCGGGACATGGGCACGCCCGAGGACTTCGTCCGCGGGTCCTCCGACCTGGTGCGCGGCATCGCGCCGTCGCCCGCACTCGAGAGCCACCACGGCGAGGCGCTCGTCCACGACGGCGCGGGGGTCGGCGCCGGGGCGGTCCTCATCGGGGGGACCGTGGTCGGTCGCGGCGCCGAGATCGGCGCCGGCGCCCGACT
>NZ_JAALDZ010000039.1:0-21644 GCF_014145125.1 Dietzia sp. CQ4
GCCGGCACCGGTCGCACCGGCGGTGGTGGCACCGCCGGCCGTGGAGGCGCCGCCGCGCACGTCGGTCCGACCGGACTCGTCCGTCACCGGGTTGCGGTCACCGGTCCGGCCGGGCGCATCGGCGTGGCCCGGGGCATCGGTGCGGCCGGGAGCGTCTGCGCGGTGTTTGGGATCGAGCTTGTCCGCGTGCTGCTCCATGCGGCGCACGTCCTGACGCTGCTCGTCGACGACCGAACGGTGCTGCTCGGCCTCCGACCGCAGGCGATCCGCTTCCGCGGCCTTGGCCTTGGCCTCCTGCTCCGCCGCACCCGCGCGGTGCTCCTGCTCACGGGCCACGGAGTGCTGACGCTCCAGCTGCTGCTCCCGCTCCCGGGCGTCCTTACGCAGTTCGGCCGCTTCGCCGAGCTTCTTCCTGTTGCTGTTCCTCGCGGCCAACGCGATCAACGCGATGACCACGACCACTGCGACCACCCCGATGACGATCCAGATGATGGGGTCCATAATTTCCTCCGATGTCAGGGGTCACATTCCACCGGAAACGTAACCCCCCTCCGGGCCCCCTGCCACCGGTCGACCCACGTGGACACCGCGAACGTGGACACCGCGCACGTGGCGCCGGTGGGCCGTCGGGGATCCGGCCCTAGTGCACGGTCCGCGGCAACAGCCCGGCGTCGCGGGCCTCCCGACTCAGCCGCTCGCGGTGGTCCGGGTGGGCGATCGCGATCAGTGCGGCGGCGCGGTCGGACACCGACCGACCCCTGAGCGTGGCGATCCCGTACTCGGTCACGACGTTCTCGATGATGTTCTTGTGGGTGGTCACCGGGCTCCCGGGCGTCAACGAGAGCGTGATCCGGCTGATACCGCCGGAGGTCTGGGACGGGGTGACGATGAACCCGTGGCCACCGGGTGAGAACCTGCAGCCCCTGCCGAAGTCCGCCTGACCACCGGCTCCGGACCAGTACCGTCCACCGATCGTCTCCGATGCCGCCTGCCCGTAGAGGTCGACCTCGCTCGTGGCGTTGACCGAATGGAGATTGTGCTCCTGACCGATCACGCGCGGGTCGTTGACGATGTCCACCGGGAGCATGGCGACCGACGGGTTGTTGTGCAGCCAGTCCATGAGCTTCTGCGACCCCACCGCGAAGGTGGTGACGTGCTTGAACGGCCGGCCGGTCTTCCGTGATCCGTCGATGACGCCGGCGTCCACGAGGTCCATCACGCCGTCCGACAGCGCCTCGGTGTGGATCCCCAGGTTCTCGTGCCCGGTGAGCCGCGACAGCACCGCGTTGGGGAGCTTGCCGACCCCCAGTTGCAGACAGGCCCCGTCCGGCACCCGCTCGGCGATGAGGTCGGCGATCGCGTGCTCGATCTCGCCGGGCACGGGCGGCTCGATCGAGATCATCGGGGCGTCGTTCCGCGTCACGCCCACGACCTGGGAGATGTGGATGTGGTTGCGCCCGAAGGTCCGGGGCATGTTCGCGTTGACCTCGACGAAGAACGGCACCTGTCCGATGAAGGACGCCACGTAGTCGGCGTTGGTGCCCATCGAGAAGAACCCGTGCTCGTCGATCTCGGAGACCGTGGTCACGGCGAGGCCGGGCGGGCTGAACTCACGCAGGGTCGCCGGCACCTGCGCGAAGTCGACCGGAACGAGATCGCACGTGCCCTCGTGGAAGTTCTTCCGCGAACCGGGACCGAGGAAGTAGTCCACGTGCCGGAGCCTGCCCGGGTACGCACCCTCCATGAAGGGCAGCGATTCCCAGGGGTCCATGTGGTGGATGGTGACGCCGGAGAACCCCTCGGCCCCCGCGTCGAGAGCGCGCAGCAACGCCGGGGGCGCCGCGTTCTGGATCGGCGAGATGATGTGCATCCCCGGGGTGACGTGATCGAGCACCGCCTCGGCGGGCAGCTCTTCATAGTGGATGTCCTTGATCACGGTCGCACTCCGGTGGTCGGGGATGGTGGGGACGTCCGCCCGGCGGGCGGATCATGCCAGGGCCGGGATGACCTCGCGTTCGAACAACTCGAGCCCCGAGGTGTCGGTGGCGATCTCGGGGAAGTAGAACACCCCGTAGGTCATCCCCAGACCCTCGAGTTCGCGGAGCTTGTCCACGATCTGCCCGGGCGTGCCCACCGCGGGCAGCCCGCGGTACGCGCCGAGCTGCCGGTCCGCCTCGTCCGCGCCCACGTGGCGGGCCATCCGGTCACGGAGGAACGCCAGCCTGTCGGCGACGTCCTTCTCCGTTTCCCCCACGGCCACGTTGTAGTTGGCGGTGCGCGTGATCTCGGACGGGTCCCGGCCCACGTCCGCGCAGTGTGCGAACAGGACCTCCGACTTGTGGGCGAACCCCTCGGGGCTGCCGTCGAAGTTCGTGTAGTCGGCGTGGCGGGCGGCGATCCGGAGGGTCTTGCGTTCGCCGCCGCCGGCGATCCACATCGGGATGCCACCCTCCTGCAGTGGCCGGGGTCGCACGATCGCACCGTCGACCCGGAAGTGGTCTCCCTCGAGCGAGACGATGCCGTCGGCCCAGGCCTCGGTCATGATCCGCACGCCCTCGTCGAGCATGGCGATCCGCTCACCGGCGGAGGGGAACCCGTAGCCGTAGGCCCGCCACTCGTGCTCGTACCAGCCGGCCCCGATCCCCATCTCGACGCGTCCGCCGGAGATGTGGTCCACGGTCGACGCCATCTTCGCCAGGAGCGCGGGGTTGCGGTACCCGAGACAGGTACACATCTGACCCAGCCGCACCCGGGAGGTCACCGCGCCGAGGGCGGACATCAGGGTCCAGGCCTCGTGGGTGGCCTCTCCGGTGGTGAGCGGTGCGGTGTGCATGTGGTCGTACACCCACACCGACTCCCACGGGCCCGCGTCGGCACGGGTGGCGAGGTCGGTGATGACCGGCCAGTGGCGGGCGGGGGGCACGTCGACCAGGTCGAGCCGCCAGCCCTGGGGCAGGAAGAGTCCGAAACGCATGCCCCCGACACTAGCGCCGTGGGCCACCCCGGGAGAGCCGGTCAGGCGGTGGACAGGACCGCGCCGATGCCCTCCGGCTCGTCCTCGCCGTCGAAGTACAGCGCCACGTATCGCCCCGCGACCTCGGCGACCTGCATCTCCATGTCGTACACCAACCGCAGGACGTCGGTCCGCATGATCTGCGCCGGCGTGCCGTCGGCGACGATCGAGCCGTCCTTCATGGCGATGATCCGGTCCGAGTAGGCGGCGGCGATGTTGATGTCGTGGATCACCAGGACGACGGTCTTGTCCCGCTCCGCGGCGGTCCGGCGCAGCAACCGCATGATCGAGGTGGCGTGACGCAGGTCGAGGTTGTTGAGCGGTTCGTCGAGCAGGACGTAGTCCGTGTCCTGCGCGAGAACCATGGCGATGTGGGCGCGTTGGCGCTGGCCGCCGGAGAGCTCGTCGAGGTACCGGTCGGCCAGGCCCTCCAGCTCCATCGCCGCCAGGGCGTACCCGACGTGCTCGTCGTCCCCGGGGGTGGGTCGGCCACCGTTGTGCGGGAACCTGCCGAAGGCCACGAGTTCGCGGACCGTCAGGCGGATGGAGACGGCGTTCTCCTGACGCAGCACCGCGAGGCGTCGCGCGAGCTCGCGGCCACCGTTCACGGACACATCGACCCCGTCGACCAGGACGTGTCCGGAGTCGGCTCCCTGGAGTCGGCTCATGACCCCCAGCAACGTGGACTTGCCGGCGCCGTTGGGTCCGATCAACGAGGTGACGCCGCCCTGGGCGAAGCACGCGGTGACGTCGCGGAGGACCTGTGTCTCGCCGTATGACGCGCACACCGAGTTCGCCTCGATACCGCCCCCGGTCGGGCGCTCGGCCGGCCACGGGGTCGCGCTGGTCCGGTCACCGCGGCGACGGAACGGGAGGAGGGACATGATCTGCTTCTTTCGTCAGCGTGCGCGGTTGGTCAGGAGCAGGAACAGGAACAGCAGGCCACCGACGAACTCGATGACGATGCTCAACGCGGACTCGACGCCCAGGGCGCCGAGCACCAACTCCCCACCGGCCAGCGCGACCACGCCGAGCAGCGAGGCGACGGGCAGCGTGAAGCGGTGGAGGGTGGTCCCGAGGAGCGCGTAGGCGGCGTTGGCGACGATGAGCCCGAAGAACATCACCGGGCCGATCAGCGCCGTCGACGCGGAGACGAGGAACGAGACCACCACCAGCACGACGATCGTCACCCGGCGGTGGTTCACGCCCAGGGCGACCGCCGGGTCACGGCCGAGGAGCATCACATCCAGCCTGCGGCCGAGCAGCACGACCACACCCAGGCAGGCGGCGACGATGAGTCCGCACGCGACCAGGATGTCCGGCTGCACACCCCGGAAGCTGGCGAACATGGCGTCCTGGACCCGCAGGTAGGCGGCCGGGTCGAGCAGGCGTTGGAAGAACGAGGAGATCGAGCGGAAGAACACCCCGAACACCACGCCGACCAGCAACAGCAGGTGGATGTCGGTCCTCCGCCCACCGAGCAGCCAGAGGTAGAGCGCGGTCGAGGCCACGACCATGATCGCCGTCTGCCCCAGGAATCCGGAGAGGCCGCCGCTGATGAGGCCGCCGGCGAGGGCCTCGGGACGCGGGACCACGAAGAACACGAGCATCGTCTGGACGAGCAGGTACAGCGAGTCGAAGCCCATGAGTGCCGGGGTGAGGATCCGGTTCCCGGTGACGGTCTGGAACAACACCGTCGACACGCCCACCGCCACGGCCACCAGGACGATCGCCACGGCATGGCGGGACAACCGGTCCAGCGAGTAGTGCCAGGCCCTGGAGCCCACGGTCTCCGGGAGGCCGGTCAGGACGAGTGCGGCCAGCGCCCCGACCGCGACGGCGGCGCAGACCAGGGTGACCAGCCACCGGCGTCGTCGGTCGGACTCGGTCCGTGTCCGCCCACGCCGGAGCTGCTGCGGCAGGCGCTCCGCGGTAGGGGTCTCAACCATTGCGCACCGCCCGCAGCATCATCGCCAGGAATACGGCCCCGCCGATGATCCCCACCAGCGTCCCCACGGGGATCTCACCCGCACCGGTCGAGCCACCGGCGAGGATGCCCGGGAGCGACCGTCCGACCATGTCGCAGACGAGGACGGTGACCGCGCCGAGGAGCGCCACGAGCGGCAGGCCGCGGCGCGCGTCGTCGCCGACGAGTCTGGAGACGACGTTGGGGACCACGAGTCCGAGCAGCGGGAGGGCGCCCACGGTGACGACGACGACGGCGGCGACGGCCGCCACGATGGACATTCCCAGAGCGACGACCGTGCGGTGATCCACACCGAGGCCCGTGGCGACGTCCTCCCCCAGCCCGGCCACGGTGAACCTGTCCGCCGTGATGTAGGCGATCACCCCGAGGACGGCCACCAGCCAGAGCAGTTCGTACCGCCCGGCGAGGACCGCGGAGAAGTCGGCGAGCATCCAGGCGTTGAGCATCTGGAGGAGATCCCGGGACAGTGCCAGGAACGCCGCGACCGCACCCACGACGGAGCCCAGCATGATGCCGATGAGCGGCACGATGAAGGAGTCGGAGACGGCGACGCGACGGATGCACGCGAGGAACAGCGCGGTGCCGGCGAGGGCGAACACCATCGCCACGAGCATCTTCACCACGATCGGGGCGCCCGGGGCGAGGATCGCCACCACGACCAGGCCCAATCCGGCGGACTCGACCGTCCCGGCGGTGGAGGGCTCCACGAAGCGGTTGCGGGTGAGCAGCTGCATGAGCAGTCCGGCGACCGCCAGGGACGCCCCGGCGAGCGCTGCCGCCGCGGTCCGGGGCAGGCGGGCCTCGAGGAGGTAGACGCGATGCGCCTCGGTGAGGCCACCGGTGAGGACGTCCCGGACCGTGATGTCGGCCGCGCCGACGAACACGCTCGCGACCAGTGCCACCAGTAGTGCGGCCACGCCGAGAACCGGCCAGGGCGCCTGGTGCCGTGGCCGGTTCTCCGACAGGGTGGTGGTCACGACCGGGTGCTCCCCGCGGTCAGGAGACTGCCGAGTCGATCTCGCCGATCATGGCGTCCAGGACGCCGAGCCCGCCGCCGATGAGGTACCAGTTCTGCCCGTCGAGCATGTGGACGTTGCCGTTGGTCGCGGCGGAGGTCCGGTTGAACAGGGGGTTGTCCAGCAGCGCTGTGGCCGCCTCACCCTCGGCACCGATCGCGGCGTCCCGATCGATCACGAAGACGTGATCGGGGTTGAGCTCGGCGATCTGCTCCCAGCTGAGCGGTGCGCCGTGCCTGCCCTCGGCGGCGACGTCACCGGCCGACTCCATTCCGAGTTCGTTGAAGATGATGTCGAACCGGGTCCCGGGGCCGTAGGCCGTGACCTTGCCGCCCGAGGTCATGAGCACCAGTGCCGTTCCGGCGTCCTCGGCCTTGGCACGCGTCTCGGCGACCCTCTCGTCGATCTCGGCGAGCTGCTCCGCCGCCTTGTCCTCGGCACCGAACAGGGCGGCGATCTCCTCCACCTTGGCGCGGTTGGACGCGACCGTGTCGGAGGTGTCGGGATCACCGGCGATCACCTGGTCCGAGATCTTGGCGAACTCGGGCTCCATCGCCTCCGTGCGCGCACCGAACAGGATCAGATCGGGGCCGAGCTCGGCGATGACGTCCATCTTCGGCTCCTTGAGGCTGCCGACGTCCGTGTACTCATCGCTCGCATAGGTGTCGAGCGCGTCCGGGAACACCCCGGTCTTGGTCAGGCCCACCACCCGGTCCTCGAGATCCAGCTCGTCGAGCGTGTCGGCAGCGGCGTGGCTGGTGAGGACGACCCGCGCGGGCCCCTCACCGTCGGTGCCGGTGGACTGCGCGTCGGAGCTTCCGCAGGCAGTGAGCGCGCCGCCGGTCAGGGCGAGGGCGGCTGCCGCGGCGACGATCGTGGGGAATCGGTTCACAGTGTCTCCAGGGGCTTAAGTCAGTAGGTTAGGCTCACCTTAACCACGCCGTGTGCGCAGGGGCAAAACCAAGGTGTGCCTTCCCTCAGAAGCGGGTGGTGGGGACCTCGCGCCGACCGGCCCGCTCCCGTGGCCACGGGACCCCGGCGCGAGTACGATCACGCCATCGGAATCCCGTCGCGAAGGAGGCCCGGCATGCCCACCGCGGAGGTCCGGAGGGCGATGCGCGCCCAGGACCGGCGACGGTTCCTCCCCCCTGAGGTCGCGGGCGACCACCGCCGCGACGCTCCGCTGCCGATCGGCCACGGGCAGACGAACTCGCAACCCTCCACCGTGGCGGACATGATGACCCTCCTCGAACCGTTCCCCGGGATGCGGGTCCTCGACGTCGGCTCCGGCAGCGGCTGGACATCGGCGATCCTCGGCGAACTGGGCGGACCGGGGTCCGCCGTGTACGCGGTCGAGCTGGTTCCGGAGCTGGTCGAGAGGTCACGCGCGGCCCTCACCCAGCCCTGGGTGCGGGTACACCAGGCCCGGCCCGGGGAGCTGGGCCTGCCGGAGTACGGCCCCTTCGACCGGATCCTCGTCTCCGCGATGGGCGAGGCCCTCCCTCAGGAGCTCGTGGACCAACTCGCAGAGGGCGGTGTGATGGTCGCGCCCTGGCGGGACGTCATGCACAGGGTGCGGCGCACGAGCGGGGAACTCGAGGTCACCGACCACGGTGGATACCGCTTCGTCCCCCTGCGCCACACCCGATTCTGACCTGCACAATCGGACGATTATCCTGGACGGAAGTTTTACCCGCCTTACAGATCCAGGAGCGTCGATGCCCGAGTTCGTCTATGAGGACCTCCTCCCGGTCGGTGCGGACACCACCGAGTACCGCCTCCTGACCACCGAGGGCGTCTCCACCGTCGAGGGCCCGGACGGCACGACCTTCCTGCGCGTGGATCCGGAGGCGATCCGCCTGCTCACCGAGACGGCGATGCACGACATCTCGCACTACCTGCGCCCCGACCACCTGGCCCAGGTCGCCAAGATCCTCGACGACCCCGAGGCCAGCGACAACGACAAGTTCGTCGCACTGGACCTGCTCAAGAACGCCAACATCGCCGCCGGCGGGGTGCTTCCGATGTGCCAGGACACCGGCACCGCCATCGTCAAGGGAGAGCGTGGCCAGCACGTGCTCACCCCGGGGCCCGACGAGCAGGCGGTCGCCCGCGGTGTCTACGACGCGTTCACCCGCCTCAACCTGCGCTACTCGCAGAACGCCCCCCTCACCATGTGGGACGAGAAGAACACCGGCAACAACCTCCCGGCCCAGATCGAGATCGGCGCCGACACCACTCCCGGCCACGAGAACAGCTACAAGTTCCTGTTCATGGCCAAGGGCGGCGGCTCGGCCAACAAGTCCTTCCTCTACCAGGAGACCAAGGCGATCCTCAATCCCGAGCGGATGATGCAGTTCATCGAGGAGAAGATCCGCTCGATCGGCACCGCGGCCTGCCCGCCCTACCACCTGGCGATCGTGGTGGGCGGCACCTCCGCCGAGTTCGCGGTCAAGACGGCCAAGCTCGCCTCGGCGCACTACCTGGACGAGCTCCCCCGCGAGGGGGCCATGTCGGGCCGCGGATTCCGCGACGTGGAGCTGGAGGAGAAGGTCTTCGAGCTGACCCAGCAGATCGGGATCGGCGCGCAGTTCGGCGGTAAGTACTTCTGCCACGACGTCCGCGTGGTGCGCCTCCCCCGCCACGGGGCGTCACTCCCCGTCGCGATCGCCGTCTCCTGCAGCGCCGATCGTCAGGCCAAGGCCAAGATCACCCCGGAGGGCGTGTTCCTCGAGCAGCTCGAGTTCGATCCCGGCCGTTTCCTGCCCGCCACCACCGACGCCGAACTGGACGCCGCGACGCACGGCGTGTCCGGGACCGGCAATGGAGCGGCGGTGAGGATCGACCTCAACAAGCCCATGGCGGAGATCCTCGCCGAGCTGAGCAAGCACCCGGTCAAGACCCGTCTGTCCCTCACCGGTCCCCTGGTGGTGGCCCGCGACATCGCCCACTCCAAGATCAAGGAGCGGCTCGACGCCGGCGAGGAGATGCCGCAGTACCTCAAGGATCACCCGGTCTACTACGCCGGACCCGCCAAGACCCCCGAGGGGATGCCGTCGGGATCGTTCGGCCCCACCACCGCCGGCCGCATGGACTCGTACGTCGAGCAGTTCCAGGCCGCGGGCGGCTCGATGGTCATGCTGGCCAAGGGCAACCGCTCGAAGCAGGTCACCGATGCCTGCGCCACCCACGGCGGCTTCTACCTCGGCTCGATCGGAGGCCCCGCCGCGCGGCTGGCCCAGGACTGCATCAAGCACGTCGAGGTGATCGAGTACGAGGAACTCGGCATGGAGGCGGTGTGGAAGATCGACCTGGAGGACTTCCCCGCGTTCATCGTGGTCGACGACAAGGGCGAGGACTTCTTCGCCCACACCGGCGAGGTCACGCTGACGGTGGGCAAGCGCCCGGGTCTGTGACCTGTGCGGGCCTGTGACCTGCGGGGGCCACACACGCGCGGGCTATGTGACCTGCATGGGTGACCGCCCGGGGGGTGGCGTCACGAGACTCCCCGGGCAGCGGCCTCCAGTGTGGCCACGTCGAGTCTGACCATGTCCATCATCACCGTGAAGGCCCGTGCGGTGGCCGCCTGGTCCCCCGAGCGCCACAGCTCGTACAACGACTCCGGTGCGACCTGCCAGCGCACTCCGTAACGGTCGATGAGCCAGCCGCACTGCACCTCCCGGCCCCCGCCGGCCAGCAGGCCGTCCCAGTAGTGGTCGATCTCGTCCTGGTCGGCGCACCGGATCTCCAGCGAGATCGCATCGGTGTACTCGACCCCCGGACCCCCGTTGAGGGCGAGGAAGGCCCGACCGTCGAGCTCGAACTCCACTGTCAGGACCTCGCCGGCCTTCGGCCCCGGCGTGTCGACCGGGGACTCGTCGACCGAGATGACGCGCGAGTTCGGGAAGACCGAGCAGTAGAACTCCGCGGCCTCCTCCGCCTGCCCGTCCATCCACAGACACGTGACGAACCTCGACATGTCGCCCCCTCCTCCCGCCCCGACGGGCGTGGCCCGGATCCAGTGTCCCCCGACCGCGGCCCCCGCGGAACACCCTGGAGTGTCGCGATCCGGCAACGACGTTCGGCGCCGGTCTGGCCGCGACTAGGATCTACGTGCATGAACAGGATCACGCGTACCCTCGCCGCAGTCACGGTCGCCGCGGCCGCCACCGCCGGGCTCTCCGCCTGCGGGACGGACGGCGAATCGGGCCGGGACGAGGCGACCGGGGTGTCACCGACCACCTCAGAGGTGATGTCCACGACGACCTCGGCCCCCGTCCCCGGGCCCGCCGATTCGACGGTCGACGTCCCGGCACCCGTGGCGGACCGCTGGAACGACCTCGGCGGCGAGGCGGGCGAACTGGGCCGGGCGGCCGGACCCGCCACCGATGTAGAGGGCGGCTCGATCACCGAGTTCGAACGCGGGGCGATCGTCCTCACCCCCGCAGGGCGCGCCTTCGTGGTGCAGGGCGAGATCCTCGCCGCCTACCTGGACGCGGGCGGGCCCGCGGGCGAGCTGGGTTTCCCCACCGCGGACGAGGCCACCACCGACGGGGGATGGATCTCCACCTTCGAGGGCGGGGTCATCACGTACCTCGACGGGGTCGCCGAGGTCCGCACCGACTGACCGGCACTCGCCCGTCACCCGCACGGTTCGCCCGCGCGTCGGGCGTCGGAACGGGGGTGAAAGCGGGTTATCGGGGCGTCGCGCGGCCCTCTCCGGCGGGGCTATCGTCCTCCCGTGAAGTCCACCCTCCCCCGCGCCCAGGCGCCGGATCCCCCGTCCACGCTGCCGGGGACCGTACCCGCCGCCGTGCTGCTGCCCCTTGCCCTGGCCGGTGCGATCGGGCCGTTCGCGACCGACACCTACCTGCCCGCGCTTCCCCTCATCGTCGGGGAGTTCGGGGTCTCCGCCTCGGTCGCCCAGCTCACCCTGACCGCGTTCATGGTCTCGCTGGCCGCCGGGCAGCTCGTGATCGGCCCGCTCTCGGACCGTGTGGGCAGGCGCACCCTGTTGATCCTGGGTTCGGTGGGCACCGCGGTCGCGGCCGTGGTGTGTGCGCTGGCCCCGTCGATCTGGGTATTGGTGCTGGGACGGGTCGCCCAGGGGTTCTTCGGCGCGGCGGGGATCGTCCTGAGCAAGGCCGTGGTGGTGGACGTCGGCCGCGGTGCCGGTGTCGCCAAGGCGTTCGCGACCCTCATGGCCCTCCAGTCGGTGGCGCCGGTGATCGCCCCGCTCGTCGGCGGTGCCGTGGTCCCGTTCGGCGGCTGGCGGGGCGTGTTCTGGCTGTTGGCCGGACTGTCGGTGGTCACCGCGATCGGCGTGGTCGCGGCGGTCCCCGAGACGCTGCACCCCGGCGACCGCCGCACCGGCGGTGTCATGTCCACCCTGGGCGACATGCGTTTCGTGGCCACCTCCGGGCCGTTCGTGGCCCGGGTGTCGGTGTTCGTGTTCACGTTCGGTGTGCTCTTCGCGTACATCTCCGCGAGCCCGTTCATCTACCAGGACATGGTCGGACTCTCCCCCACCGCGTACTCGGTGGCGTTCACCGTCAACGCCCTCGGCATCCTCGCCTCGAACCTGGCCGGGGCACGCCTGGTCGGCAGGTTCGCACCGGAGAGGATCCTCGCCACCGGGGTGGTCGGCATGCTCACGGCGATCGCGGTGCTCGTCGTCGTCGTCGCCCTGTCCCCCGCCGGCACCCTGGGGCTGGGACCGGTCACCGTGGGCTTCATCCTGCTGACCCTGTCGATCGGGGCGATCCTGCCCAACGCGGCAGCCCTGTCCATGCAGGCGACCCGGGGGCACTCGGGGTCCGGGTCCGCGCTGCTCGGCGCTGCGCAGTTCAGCCTGGCGGCGCTCGTGGCGCCGCTGACAGGGTTCTCCGGCCCGCACTCCGCCCTGCCCATGCTCGCCGTGATGGGCGCCTGCGCACTCGTGGTCGTGGTGGCTCTCACGGCGGTGCTCCGCCGGTCGGCGCGCGCCGGGTGAGCGCTGCGGGGCGACACGACGGTCGTGGGCCGGGGGTAGGGTGACGGTCACGAGCGACCCCCGAGGTGGTGTCCGACATGCCGGTGATGACGACGACCGCGTCCCGAGCCCTGACCGGTGCCCGTCGGCGGGCCGGACTGGTGGTGCGCTCGCGGATCGCCGGTGACGACGCCGCCGAACGACGGCAACGGATCTGGCACTCCGAGGGCGAACGGTGGAACTCCCCCGGGGATGCGATCTGCGCGGTGCACGGCGACGCCTCGATGTTCGCCGCCGGGCTGACCGCTCTGTTACTCCAGTCGCTGCACCCGCTGGCCATGGCCGGGGTGGCCGACCACAGCGACTACCGCGGCGACCCCTGGGGCAGACTCCAACGCACCTCGCAGTTCATCGCCACGACCACCTTCGGGACGGTCCCGGACGCCACGCAGCTCATCCGGACGATCAACGGGGTGCACCGGGCGGTGGTGGGGACCGACTATCGCGGCCGACCCTACGACGCCCGCGACCCGCTCCTGTTGCGGTGGGTCCACGTCGCCGAGATCTGGGGCTTCCTCGAGTGCCACCGCCTGTACGGGCGCACCGCGATGTCGGCGGATCGACGGGACGAGTACGTGCGACAGGCGTCGCGCACCGGGATCATGCTGGGAGCCAAGGGCGTCCCGATGACCGTCGCCGAGCTCGACGCGGCCCTCGAGGAGTACCGGCCCGAGCTCGAGGCCTCCCCGGCCGCGCTCGACGCCCGGCACTTCCTGCTGAACGAGCCGCCCGTGGGGTGGACCGACAAGCCCGCCTACGCGATGCTCCGCGAGGGCGCGGTCGCGGCGCTGCCGCCCTGGGCCCGCAGGACCCTCGGCCTCGCCGACGGCCCCCTCGGCTCCCGGGCCGTGGCCCTGCACCTCGGGCGGACCGGGGTGTCGACACTCAGGTGGGTCCTGGACGCGGTGGAGGGCTGAGACCGGACCGGCTGCGAGGGCGCGGCGGGTCGAACGGGGCTACCCTGTGACGATCCGACCCGGCACGGGTCGGCCGTCCCGTCGGCGGGGACCCCTCCCGCCCACCACAGTGAGGTACCCATGGCCGGTGGTCTCGCCGCCCTGCTCGACGACATCGCCGTCCTCGCCCGGATGGCCGCGGCCAGTACCGACGACATCGCGGCCGCCTCCGGACGCGCGAGCGTCAAGGCCGCCGGAGTGGTGGTCGACGACACCGCCGTGACCCCGCAGTACGTCCGCGACGTGGAGCCGTCGCGCGAACTGCCCATCATCCGTCGGATCGCCACGGGTTCCCTGGGCAACAAGGCCATCATCATCGTCTTCGCGCTCCTGCTCAGCCAGTTCGTCCCGTGGATCCTCACCCCACTGCTGATGCTCGGTGGTGCGTACCTCTGTTATGAGGGCGCGGAGAAGGTGTGGGAACGCGTCACCGGCCACCACGAGGAGGCCACGCCAGTCGTCGAGAAGGGCCCCGACGCGGAGAAGCGGATGATCCGCGGGGCGGTGACCACCGACTTCATCCTCAGCGCCGAGATCATGATGATCGCGCTCAACGAGGTCGCCGAGGAGCCGTTCTGGACCCGCGCGGCGATCCTGGTGGTGGTGGGGCTGTTCATCACCGCGCTCGTCTACGGCGTGGTGGCGGTGATCGTCAAGATGGACGACATCGGACTCCACCTGGCCGGGAGGGACTCCCCGGGGGTGAAGAGGTTCGGCAGCGGTCTGGTCCGGGCGATGCCGACGGTCCTCGAGGTGATCTCGTTCGTCGGGATGCTCGCGATGCTGTGGGTCGGCGGACACATCCTCCTGGTGGGACTGGACGAGCTCGGGGCGACCGCCCCGTACCACCTGGTGCACCTGCTGGAGGAGCCGGCCGCGGCGGTGGCAGGCGTCGGGAGTGTGCTCGGGTGGCTGGTCAACACGGTGTGCTCGCTGCTGTTCGGCCTGGTCGTCGGCGCGGTGGTGGTGGCCGTGGCCCACGTCGTCCCCCGTCGACGGGACGAGTCGGGGCCCGCCCCCACCACAGCGGAGGCCGCCGGGACCGGTCACGCGAGGGACTGATGCTCCTCACCGTGGGGCACGGTCGGCTCGCGGGCGACGAGCTCGGGGGGTTGCTCACCGGCGCCGGGGTCGAACTCCTGGTGGACATCCGTCGATTCCCCGGGAGCCGCGCCAACTCGGCCGCCGCACAGGGGGCGGTGCCGGAGCTCGCCCGCGACCTCGGCATCGACTACCGCTGGGAGGAGCAACTCGGGGGCCGTCGCACGCTCACGGCGGAGCAACGGCGCGACTCACCCGACACCTGGTGGCGCGTCGAGGCGTTCCGCGCCTACAGCGCGTGGACCCGCTCCCCCGGGTTCCGCGCGGCCTTGGACCGGGTCGTCGGGGACGCGCGCGCCCGTCGGACCGCGGTCATGTGTTCGGAGTCCGTGTGGTGGCGCTGCCACCGCAGGATCGTGGCCGACGTGACGACGACCGTCCACGACCTCCCCGTGGGGCACCTCATGCACAGCGGGTCGATCACCGGGCACAGCCCGAGCGAAGGACTTCGGCTCGACGCCCACGGACAGCCGGTGTGGGACGCCGGCGTCGCCTAGGCTCATGGGCATGGAACCGGCACCCTCCCTCGCCCCCGTCGCCGCACTTCTCGGCACCTGGAGGGGTGAGGGCGCGGGGTCGTATCCCACCATCGAGGACTTCACGTACACCGACGAGGTGGTCTTCACTGATGTCGGCAAGCCGTTCCTGCACTACGTCCAACGGTCGTGGAGCGCGGACGGCTCCCCCATGCACACCGAGACGGGTTATCTGCGCATCCCGGGGGCCGGGACCGCCGAGCTGATCCTGGCGCAGCCCATGGGACAGACCGAACTCGCCGAGGGCACCATCGTGGCCGAGGCGGACTCGCTCGTCCTGGAATTCCAGGCCCGGGTGGCCAACAGCGCCACCGCCAAGCAGGTGGACGCCACCAGGCGCCGGTACGAACTCACCGGGGACAGGTTGGTCACCACCTTCGCCATGGCCGCGGTCGGACAGCCGATGACCCATCACCTCCACTCCGATATGCGGCGGGTCTGAGCGCCGTGGCCGAGAAGAAGAACGACGGGCGATCCGCGAACATCAAGGACGAGAAGGTCTACGAGGCGCTGCGCGACGACGGCGCCAGCAAGGAGAAGGCCGCCCGGATCGCCAACGCCTCGGCCGGGCGATCGCGGTCCGAGGTCGGCCACAAGGGTGGCAAGGCCGGCTCGTACGAGGACTGGACCGTCGACGAGCTCCGCGACCGCGCCCGGGAGATCGGCATCGAGGGACGCTCGTCCATGACCAAGGACGAGTTGATCGAGGCGTTGCGGGAGCACTGAGCCGGGCTCACCGAGCCGGGATCAGCGGGCCGGGATCCAGCGGGCCGCGCGCTCACACTCGTCGGCGTGTGGCCCGGAGCGTCAGCGCGCCGCGTCCCCCCGCCACACGAGCCGGGACACCCCCAGCCCGTCGAGCTCCCACCGCAGCTGGGACTGCGAGGGGGACTGGACGGGGAGGAACGCGGCCTCACGCATCCGACGATTGGCGGGGGCGTCCTGCGCATACCCCATTCCACCGCAGAGGATGGCCTCGAGTCGCGTGGCGGCGGGAGCGATCTCGGCGCCGTCCAGGCGCAACAGGAGGAGGTCGACGAGAGCGCCCTCTCCCGGCCGCGACGCCAGTCGGTGCAACTCCGAGTGCATGTGCTCGTGGCGGTCCACCAGCGCGGAGTGCTCGTCGGCGGAGAACGCACCGAGGCCGCCGAGCAGTCCCTCGACCTCGGTGAGAGAACGCGCCGCGACACCCGAGCAGAACGCGGCCTGCAGGACGAGGAACTCCGGGCGCACGCCGGACAGGAAGTCCCCCAGGTCCTCCCCCAGCACCTGCTCGTCGGGGACGACGACGCCGTCGAGCCCGATCATGGTCGAGGCCGTGGCGTTGAGCGCCAGGAGATCCGGGGCGCTGCGCATGTCCACGCCCGGAGTCGACGCCTCGAAGGCCAGGACGAGGCTGCGCCCGTCCCCGGTGTTGGCGGCCAGGACGATCGTGCTGTCCTCGTAGACGTTGGAGGCCCACGCGACCGGGCCGTCGATGCGGTAGCCGCCGTTGACCGGAGTGGCGGTGATCGGGACTCTGCCCAGCCCGACCGCCTGACGCTGGGCAACGGCCATGCCGGTCACACCGGGCCGGTCCCCCGTGGCCACGGCGCGATAGGTCCGCCACGCGGCGTCCGACCGGTCCGCCGCGTGGCGGAGGTAGGCGGCGGTCATGCGCTGCGCCCAGGCGCCGAAGGCCACCGCCAGGCTCTCGGTGGCCACGGCCTCGATGATCGTGGCGGCGACGCCGACCGGGGTGCGGTCGACGTCGAAGAGACCGAGGTCGGCGAGAGCGGAGAGGTCCTGCCTGAGGTCGGCGTCCCCGCGGTCCAGCGCCGTCGCCCGCGCGGCGACCGAATCGATCACCGCGATGAGCGCTCCGGGATCGACGGCGCCGAGGTCCCCGGCGGTGAGCCGGGCCCGCGGTGCCCCGAGGTCCGGGGTGAGAGTGGCGGCCGCGGACCCGCTCATGCCAGCCCGCGCAGACGCGAGGCGGTGGTGCCGATCTCTCGCGCCCCGACCATCGAGTCCGCGTCGATCAGCACCGACCGGCCGGGTCGCCTCTCCCGGGAGCGGGTGGTCTCGTACGGGAACGGGATCATCGGGTGTCCTTTCCGGGACGCGGGCGACGTGCGTACGACAGGGCAGAACAGACCGATGGGTTCATCTATTCCCCACGCCCGCACCCCCACTCCGACCGCCCGGGCGGTGAACACTGGCTTAACGGGATCGCGGCGATCCCGCCCCACCACTACAGTCATGGGATGCGCACCGTCCTCCATACCAAGCTCGACGAGTTCTCCGACCAGCTGGTCCGGTTCTGCGAGATGAACAACCGACTCCTCGACCTCGCCACCGTGGCGCTGCTCGAGGGTGACGAGGTCGCCGCCACCGAGGTCATCGACGGCGCGGCCGAGGTGGAGGATCTGCGCGAGGCGAGCGAGCAGCACGCCTTCGATCTGCTGTTGCTCGAGGCACCCGTGGCTCGCGACCTGCGGCAGGTGGTCTCCGGCATCTACATCGTCGAGCACTTCACGCGGATGGCCGCCCTCACCGGCCACATCGCCCGCGTCGCCCGCCGACGCCACCCCAACCCGGTCATCCCCGGGCCCGTGGTCCCGACGATCCGCGAATTCGCGGAGCGGGACTCGGCCATGGCCCGGAATCTCGGGCAGCTGCTCCCCACCAAGGACGTCCGCCTCGCTCGCTCACTCGATTCGGAGGACGACGCGGTCGATTCCCTCCACGCCGACCTCATGCGGCAGATCTCCGCCGAGGACTGGCCGCACGGCTCGGTCGCGGCGGTGGATCTGGCGCTGCTCGCCCGCTACTACGAGCGGTTCGCCGATCACACGGTCAGTATCGCCAACCGCGTGGTCTACCTCGCCACGGGTGAGAGGCCCGGGGGCGGGTCGCTCTCCCACCTCGAGGACGGCACCGTCCTCGACTGACCCGATCCGATCTCCGATGTGAGGAGCCCGCCGTGTCCCGTCCCATCCACTTCGAGATCCACGCCTCCGATCCCGCGCGGGCGTGCGCGTTCTACGCTGCCGTCTTCGGCTGGACCTACCAGGACTGGAGCGACTTCGCCGGGTCACCGTACTTCGGCGTGACCTCCGGCCCCGAGGACCAAACGGGCATCAACGGCGCGATCATGCAGCGCAACGGCGACACCCCTGCGACGGGATCGCCCGTCGCCGGCGCGGTGCTCACGATGGGGTGCGGGGACTTCGACGCCACCGCCCGCGCGATCCTCGACGCCGGCGGGACGGTGGCCATGGACAAGCACGCCCTGCCGGGTATGGCGTGGCAGGGCTACTTCCTCGACACTGAGGGCAACGTGTTCGGCATCCACCAACCGGACCCCGACGCGAAGTAGGGCGACCGCATGACCCGGGTGTGAGCCCGGGTCATGCGGTGGTGGGCGAGCCACCGTGGCGGGTCACCTGCTGCCGCGGGGCCTCACCGGCAGATCGCGCCCGTCGAGGCCGACTGCACGAGCTTGGAGTACTTGGCCAGCACACCGCGGGTGTAGCGCGGCGGGAGCGGCTCCCACCCGGCGCGACGCGCCTCCAGCTCGGCCTCGTCCACCAGCAGGTCCAGGGTCCCGTCGGACACGTCCAGGCGGATGCGGTCGCCGTCGCGGACCAGGGCGATCGGTCCACCGTCCACCGCCTCGGGGGCGATGTGGCCGACGCACAGGCCGGTGGTGCCACCGGAGAACCGCCCGTCCGTCATCAACAGCACGTCCTTGCCGAGCCCGGCGCCCTTGATGGCGCCGGTGATCGCGAGCATCTCGCGCATGCCCGGGCCGCCCTTGGGCCCCTCGTAGCGGATCACCACGACGTCCCCGGCGGTGATCGTGCCGTCCTCCAGCGCGTCCATGGCGGAGCGCTCCCGCTCGAACACGCGGGCCGTGCCCTCGAAGACATCGGAGTCGAAGCCGGCGGACTTGACCACGGCGCCCTCAGGGGCGAGCGACCCGTGCAGGATCGTGATGCCGCCGGTCGGGTGGATCGGCTCGCTCATCGCGCGCAGCACCAGCCCGTCCGGGTCCGGCGGGGCGATGTCCGCGAGGTTCTCGGCGACGGTGCGCCCGGTGACGGTGAGGCAGTCGCCGTGCAGGAGTCCCGCGTCGAACAGGGCCCTCATGACCACCGGAACACCGCCGATCCGGTCGACGTCGGTCATCACGTGCGCACCGAACGGCTTGACGTCCGCGAGGTGCGGCACCCTGGCGCCGATGCGGGCGAAGTCGTCGAGCGTGAGCTCGACCTCCGCCTCGCTGGCGATCGCGAGCAGGTGCAGGACGGCGTTGGTGGATCCACCGAAGGCCATGACCACGGCGATCGCGTTCTCGAACGCCTCCTTGGTCATGATGTCCCGGGCGGTGATCCCGCGGCGCAGCAACTCGACCACGGCCTCCCCGCTCGCCTTGGCGTAGTCGTCCCGCCGGCGATCCGGAGCGGGCGGGGACGCACTGCCCGGGAGGGACATCCCGAGCGCCTCGGCCGCGCTCGCCATGGTGTTGGCGGTGTACATGCCGCCGCACGCCCCCTCGCCCGGACAGATGGCGCGCTCGATGGTGTCGACGTCCTCGCGACTCATCAGACCGCGCGAGCACGCCCCGACGGCCTCGAACGCGTCGATGATGGTGACCTGCTTCTCCGTGCCGTCGGAGAGCGTGGCGAAGCCAGGCAAGGTGGACCCCGCGTAGAGGAAGACGCCGGCCAGGTCGAGGCGCGCGGCGGCCATGAGCATCCCCGGCAGGGACTTGTCGCAGCCGGCGAGCAGCACCGACCCGTCGAGCCGCTCGGCGCTCATCACCGTCTCGACACTGTCGGCGATCACCTCGCGGGACACGAGAGAGAAGTGCATGCCCTCGTGTCCCATCGAGATGCCGTCGGACACGGAGATGGTGCCGAACTCGAGCGGGTACCCGCCGCCGGAGTGGACGCCCTCCTTGACCGCCTTGGCCAGCCGGTCGAGGGAGAGGTTGCACGGGGTGATCTCGTTCCACGAGGACGCGACGCCGATCTGGGGCTTGACCCAGTCGTCGTCCCCCATCCCGACCGCGCGGAGCATGCCCCGCGCCGCGGTCTTCTCGAGGCCGTCGGTGACGTCCCGGCTGCGGGGCTTGATGTCCACACCGTCGCGGGTGCTCGTCTGATCAGTCTGCTGCGTCATACCGCCAGACTAGGCGGTGGACGGGAGAGGGCCGCAGGAGACGCGACGGGTCAGACCGGGGTCAGCTCGAGCAGGCGCCCGCCCGGGCCGTCCTCGAGCACCCAGATCGCCCCGTCGGGGGCCTCGGCGAGCGCCCTGACCCGCTCGCCCATGTCCCATTCCCGTACGACGGTCGCGGTCTCGTCCCGCAGTTCCACGCGGACCAGATTCTGGCCGGACAAGCCGCCCACCAGCGCGCTGCCCGCCCACCCGTCGAAGCGGTCCCCGCCGTAGATCAGGAGGCTGCCGGGAGAGATGGCGGGCACCCAGTAGGCGGCGGGTGGGACGAAGCCGTCCCCGTCCCGGTGGTCCGGGATGTCCCCGCCGTCGTAGTGCCGTCCCATCGAGGCCCGGGGCCACCCGTAGTTCGCGCCCTCGGCCAGCAGGTTGAGCTCGTCGCCGTGGCGGGGGCCCATCTCGGACACCCAGATCCCGCCCTGCGGGTCCGCGGCGATGCCCAGGGGGTTGCGGTGACCGATGGTCCAGAGGTCGGCGGAGGAGCCGCCGTCCCCCGCCCACGGGTTGCCGCGCGCCGGGTCCCCGTCGAGGGTCAGGCGGACCACTGCGCCGAGGTTGCTGGCGGTGTCCTGGGCGGGGGTCTGCTCCTGGCGGTCGCCCGAGGTCACGTAGAGGTGGTCGTCGAGGACGAGCAGGCGCAGCGCGAAGTGTCCGTTGCCGGCGGCGGGGTCCTGCTCCCAGATCACCTCGAGGTCCGTCAGCTCGGCGCGGTCCACGTCGAGCGTGCCGCGGCCCACCACGCCCTGCGCGCCCTCGGGATGGTCGCGCACCCAACTGAGGTAGACGGCGCCGTCCTCGGCGTGGGAGGCGCCCGCGGCGACGTCGTGGAGACCTCCCTGCCCGGCGTCGTCGACCGGCGGCACGCCGGCGACCTCGGCGACGTCTCCCGTGGCCTGGTCACGCAGCAGGAGCTCACCTCCGCGTTGTGAGATGAGCAGGTGCCCGGAACCGGGGAGGAAGGTCATCGCCCACCCCTCGTCGAACCCGCCGTGCTCCGTCACGCGGAAGTCCTCGGAGGTGGCGGCGGTGGACGGCGCCTGACCGGCCCGGTCATCGGGGTCGACGTAGGCGGTTCCGCCGGTACACCCGCTCAGGACGAGGGCCGCTGCCGCTACCGGGACCAGGAGTCGTCGCATGCCCTCACGGTATCGATTCCGCGGGCGGCCCGGCCCCGAGCCGGGTCCCTGCAGGTGACCCGCCGGGCCCGTCAGCTCCCGTCGCCGCGGGCGCGGTCGTAGCGACGGAGGGTCTCGCGGCGCTCCTCGGCGTGGTCCACGATGCGCTCGGGGTACCCGTGGTCGTATCCGTCCGCCGCTCGCCACGGTTCGTGGGCGGCGGCGCCCGACAGGTGCGCGAGCTCGGGGATCCACCGGCGCACGTAGTCGCCGTCCGGATCGAACTTCACCCCCTGGGTGACGGGGTTGAACACCCGGAAGTACGGCGAGGCGTCGGTGCCGGTCCCGGCCACCCACTGCCACCCGTGGTTGTTGGAGGCCAGGTCGCCGTCCCGCAGGTGATCGAGAAAGTACCGGGCCCCGGACGGCCACCACACGTGGAGGTCCTTGACCAGGAAGCTCGCGGTGACCATCCGGACGCGGTTGTGCATCCACCCCTCGGCCCGCAGCTGCCGCATCCCGGCGTCCACGAACGGGTAGCCGGTCAGCCCCTGTTGCCACGCCTCGACGAGCGCGGCGGTCTCCGGGCCCTCGTCGTAGTCCATTCCCTCCAGCGTGTCCCGGAGATCGCGCCAGGCGGAGCGGGGCCGGTGCCACAGGACG
>NZ_JAALDZ010000003.1:0-15711 GCF_014145125.1 Dietzia sp. CQ4
ACGTCCCGGGCCGCGGGGACCTCGTGTCCGGCCGCGTCCAGAATCGCCGCGGCCAGCGGGTGTTCGCTGCGGGCCTCCAGCGCGGCCGCCACCGCCAGGACCTCCGCCCCGGAGACCCCGTCCGCGGCCGCGATCTCGACGACGGTCGGACTGTTGCGGGTCAGGGTGCCGGTCTTGTCCAGGGCGATTCCGCGGATGCGGCCGAGGGCCTCCAGAGCGGCGCCCCCCTTGACCAGCACGCCGAACCGGCTGGCCGCACCCACGGCGGCGTACACGGTGACGGGCACAGAGATCGCCAGAGCGCACGGAGAGGCCGCCACCAGGACGACCAGGGCCCGTTCGATCCACACCTGCGGGTCGCCGAGCAGGCCGCCCACCACGGCGATCAGCGCGGCGGCCACGAGGATGCCCGGGACCAGGGGCCTGGCGACGGTGTCGGCCAGCCGCTGGGCCTCGCCCTTGCGGGACTGTTCGGCCTCCACGATCCGGACGATCCTCGCCAGCGAGTTGTCCCGCGCCTCCGCGGTGACCGTGACCTCCAGGGCGCCGCTGCCGTTAATCGACCCCGCGTACACCTCGTCCCCCGGACCGGCCTCGACCGGGACCGATTCGCCGGTGATCGCCGAGTTGTCCAGGGCGGTCCGCCCTGTGCGGATGGTGCCGTCGGTGGCGATCCGCTCGCCCGGTCGGACGATCATCACCTCGCCCAGACGCAGGTCGTCGGGCTCCACCCGCAGCTCGCGCCCGCCGCGGAGGACGGTGGCGGTCGACGGCACCAGCGACAACAGGGAGCGCAGGCCGCGGCGGGTGCGTGCGACCGAATACTCCTCGAGCCCCTCGCTGATGGCGAAGAGGAACGCCAGCATGGCGGCCTCCTCGATCTGCCCGAGGATCACCGCACCGGCGGCCGCGATGGTCATGAGCGTGCCCACGCCGATCCTGCCGCGCACGAGCCGCCTCAGGGTCGAGGGGACGAAGGTGTAACCGGCCACCAGCAGCGCGAGCACGGACAGCGCGGACCCGGCCGCGTGGGGGCCGGCCGTCCAGCCGAGGATCAGTCCCGCGAGCAGCAGGAGCCCGGCGATGGCCGCGGCCCGGATCTCGGTGACCTGCCACAGCTTCTCCGGACCGCGGTCCTCGTGCTCGCCGGCCAGCGGTTCGTCGGGGCCGCACCCGCACGCGTCGCTCACGAGACCTGGTCGGGGCACAGCGCGACCGCCGACCCGGTCGCGGCGAGGAGCGTCTCGGCGGAGGCCAGCAGGTCCATCAACTCGGGACGGGCGAGCGAGTAGAACACCTGCCGGCCCTGCGGTCGCCCCTCCACGAGCCCGCAGTCCCGCAGGCACGCGACGTGGGCGGACACCGTGGACTGGGCCAGCCCGAGCTCGGACACCAGGTCGGCGACCCGGGTCTCACCGCGGGCGAGCCGGCGGATGATCGCCAGCCGGGTTCCGTCGGACAGGCTGCGGAACAGCGCGGCAGCGGCATCGAGTCCGGGCCCTGACTCGGGGGCCGCTCCCGGCTCCGTCCCTGACCGGCACCCGGTGGTGTCCGCGCGCGCAACCCCGGCATTGATCGTCATTCGACGATGATAACTGTGTTGGGCGATGTGTTCCAGGGTCGACGCCGGCGTCGACCCGGCCGCTAGGAATTGGCGATCGCGAGCACCGCCCACACCGGGAGCCACAGGCCGAAGGTGAGGATGGTCAGGATCAGGTGCAGCACGTGGTTGACGCGCCTGCCGCCGCCGTTGGCGACGAACACGGTCTGCTGCATCGGGTACGGCTGCGACATGAAGGGCTGCGGCATGAAGGGCTGGGGCGGGTACTGCTGGGGCATGACGTGCTGCGGCATGAGGTGCTGGGGCAGGTACGGCCGGTACGGGCCGGGAACGAAGGGGTCGTTGTCGAACGCGGGTGGCGCGCCCAGATGACGGGGGGCGAAGTCCTGGTCAGGGCGGTACGGCGCGGCGGGTGCGTCGCCGTAGGGCAGACCGCCCTCGTGCGCCAGGGGTTCGGCGGGCCCGGCGGCCGGGCGGGTCGGGAACTGCTCCGTCGGGAACCGTTCCGTCGGGAACTGCTCAGGGGGGAACCGCTGGATGGGGGCGAACTGGTCCGAGGGCGCCGGAAGGCGGTCCCGACCGGCGTCCGAGGACTCGTCGGGCCGGTAGGGGAACTGCTCGTTCATGGCGTCTCATTTCACGGTGCGGGAGAGGCGACTCGACTGACGTCGGGGTCACCCTAACCGCGGCCGTGCGCCGCTCACCCGGGGCGGAACGGAAATCCGGGGGAAGATCCGGGGACCCCTGCAGCGCGCCCGGCCGGGTCGTCAGGGTCTACCCCTACGAGCCACCACTCTCCCGGCGTCTGTGGACGAGTAACCAGACGAGCAGCACCGCGAGGAGGCTCACCAGTGCCACACCGGCCCCCAGGGGGCGGACCGTGGCGGAGGTGGCACCGGTCCACGCGTCCGGGGTGGGTCCGTCGTCAGCCGACGAGCCGTCTGGCGAGGGAAGGGTGACGTCCTGCGCTCGCGTCTGCTTCTCGGCGCCGCTCGCCAGAGCGACGGTCGCGTTCCACTCGCCGGCGGGGACCGGCAGGTCCGCCGACAGCGGGAATCGGACCTCGGCCGACTCGCCGGGAGCGATCGTGACGGGCTCCGCTGCGATCGGTGGGGTCGCCAACCCGCCGGGCCCGCCGGTGAGGTCGAGGGTGCCGGCAACGTCGACCGCCCGTCGTCCCGTGTTGGACACGGTCGCGAGGAAGGCGGCCACCCCGAGCGCGGTCCAGACCGGCCGGAGATCGACGATCTCGAAACCCGACCCGGGGTCGTCGCCCGCGCCGGTGGAGAGGTAGACGCGGACCCCGACGCGGGAGATCCGGTCGAGGCCGGCCTCGTGCGAGCCCGAACCGCCCCCGGAGGACCCGACCGACCCGAGCGATCCGGCCGCCGACCCCACCGACCCCGCTGAGCCCACTGACCCGGTACCCGATCCGGTCGCGCTCCCGCCCGGGGCCGCGGAGGTGTGGGACGCCCAGATCACCGCGTACTGCTCGGCATCCGGGGCCTCGGCGGGCACGGAGATCGTCGCGACCACCTCGGCCGACGCCCCGGGCTGCAGGTACAGGACCGGCCGGTCGACGCGGATCCACCGGGTCAGGGCACTCGAGTGACCGGGCGCTGCGGGGAGGAAGCTCCCGTCCTGCAACGCGGCCGGCCCGGGATAGACCTCGATCCGCTGCGGGGAGTCGGTGTTGTTGCTGACCTCGAGACGACGGGTGGTCGTGGCGCCCGCCCTCAGGTGATCCACGATGTACCGCTGGGCCCTCGGATCGTTCCGCGGCGCCGTCGGTGCGCCCCGCAGGCCTATCGCGATCGTGCCCGGGACCGCACCGGGTGTCGTCCCCGACTGCGCGGCCGCGGGCGCGGGCAGGACGGTGGCGAGGAACATGACGATGAGGGCCATGACCGCGGCGCGAGACGTGCTGGTGGTCCTCATCGTCGACGCCTCACAACGCCGAGGTGACCAGTGCACCGCGGACCGCGGAGGTCGGACCGATCGACCCGGCGCCACCGATCGCACGATCCACCCGGAGGTGTGGCGTCCAGCTCCACGCGGCGGAGGGGCGGCTGATCGCGCCGACCGCCACGGCGTCCCGGGGGCTTCTCACCGGAGTCCAGTCCGGCATCCGGTTGGTCACCGTGCCGGTTCCGGGATCGGTGGGGGAGACGACCTTGTACGAGAGGGTCACCGCGTCGTCGAGACCGGTGGCGGCGACGGACGCGGTCCATTCGCGGGATCCACCACCCCGGCTGTCGATGACCGCGGCATCGGACAGCACCACCTGAGCGGTGCCCACACCGAGCGGGAGGACCAGGTCCCCGTCCGGGGCGACGGCGATGTGCAGGTCGCCGCTCATCGCGCCGACCACCTCGAAGGACAGGGTGGTGGTGTCCGCCGGGGCGGCGGTCGACGTGACCCCCTGTCCGACGACGACGACGAGGGCCGCCGCAGCGAGAGGCGCCGCAGCGCAGGTCACCGCGACGGGCAGACGGTGTCGTACGGGCACCGTGCCGACCATCAGCGCTTCTCGACGGGGTGCACGCGGTCCTCCGGGGAGCGGCGGCGGAGGAGCACCAGCGCCAGCAGGATCGCCGCGAGCAGCCCCGCGCCCAGCGCGCCCCACAGCGCGAGCGACCACCCGTCATCGCTGCCGTGCGTCTCACCGACGCCCCGATCGGGGAACGTGATCTCCGAGCTGAAGGAGTGCTGCGACCATCCGCTCTGGAGGTCAGCGGTGGCCTGCCACGGGCCCGCCGGGAACTCGGCGCTGGACGGGATCATGAACAGCACTTCTCCGTCGTCACCGGGGGAGACCGTCAGGGTGCTGGCGGACACCGCCTGGGCGGTCAGGCCTCCCGGCCCGTCGCCGAGTGCCAGGGTGCCCGAGATGTCGACGGCCCGCCCGCCGACGTTCTGCACCCTCACCGCCACGGCGGCGTTCCCCTCGGCGTCGCGCTGCGGGGTGAGGCCGTCGATTCGGAAGTCCGACGGGGGGCCGTTGCCCTCGCCGACGGACACGTAGAGCCTCACCCCGACCCGCGACACCTGTTGGATCTGTTGCTCGGCATCGGCCGCGGCCGGCCTGGTCGACACCCACACCGCCCCGTACTGCTCGACCTCGGGGGCATCGGCCGGGACCGTGATGGTCACGAGCACCTCGGCGGACTGACCGTTCTCCAGGGTCACCTCGTCCGCGCTGAGTCCCACCCACGAGGTGAGAGGGTTGGTCTCGCCTCGCGGCTTGGGGACGAAGTTGCCGTCCCGGATCTCGGCCGGTCCCGCGTAGACGTCTAACGTCGCGGGGGCGCCCGTGTCGTTGGTCACCAGCACGCGTCGCGCGATCGACTCCCCCGGGGGGATGTTGTCGACGATGTAGGAGTTCGCCCGCGGGTCGTCCACCCGGTCCGCGGGGACGTCCAGCAGTGAGATCCTGATGGACCCCGAGGGTTCGCCCCCACCGGGCTGTGGTTGGGCGTGTGCCCGCTGGTCGGGCATCGCGATCATGCCGAGTGGAACGCAGAGCAACAGGGCCAGCAACAGCCGTGCAAGAGAGCGCATTGCTCGGCTCAGAGAGCCGACAGGGTGAGCGTCGCCTTGTACTGCCCGATCGCCACTCCGTCCGAGAGGTCGACCGACATCGCGTTGAGGTTCGGGATCGTGGCGATCTCGAGCGGCGCCGCGAGCGTCCGCTGGGTGCGGGTCATGAAGAGGGTGTCGGCGTTCTTCAGCGGGATGTCCGCGGCCACCCGGTTCGCCGTCCCTCCGAAGACCAGCCCGTTGGCGGAGGCCGGAGGCCGATACGTCGCCTTGGTGGCCGGGATGATCGCGGTGGCGTCCTGGGTGTGGACGAAGTCGGTCAGTCCCAGGTAGGCGTTCCACCCGTTGGTCGTCCCCCGGGTGTCCGTGATGCTGAAGACGGTCAGGGTGCCCGAGGCCGTCCCGCCGTCCGACGCCAGCCCCAGGGTGCTCACCGGACCGCCGGTGTTCACCGAGAGTCCGCCGTTCTGGGCGGCCGTGACGGTGAAATTCAGCTCCTGCTCATCGGCCTGCGCCGAGGCGGCTCCGGCGGCGGGGAGGGCGACGATCATGGCAGCGCTCAGCGCGACCAGCACAGAATTACGCATGGGTATCCTTCGGCCAGGGGAGTGGATCAAGAACTCAACGAGTGTCCTCGATCACACTTATGAAGACCTTTTTAAACTAGACACATGCGCGCTATTGCGTCAAATCCGGCGGCGTGTCGCGGGTGTGAACCGGATGGCGGGTCGCCCCATGGGGCGGCTGAGTCGGTGTGACGGGTGCGGCGCCTACGCCACCTGCATCGTGGTCAGGCAGGTCAGGTCGTCGTCGCCGGTGGAGACGGGCGAGGTCGTCGAGTCGCCCTCGTGCGCGATCGTCAGGGTGCCGGTGAGGTCGCGCGGGAGCCACAGGCCCACGAAGCCGTTGTCGTAGGTCGTGCGGGTCTCGTCGAGCACGGTCTGCCCGGTCGCCCCGTCCGTCACGGTCACCTGCACGGTCTCGCCGCCGAGCTCCCCGAGGCACGTGGTGAGGCTGTGGAAGAAGCAGTCGTGCGTGAAGCTCCGGTACGGGGCCACGGAGAGGTAGAACTCGTCTGCCGGCATCGGCAGCGCCGCCTCCTCGAGGTCGCCGGTGGGGTCGCTCAGGACCAGCTGGTCCGGTTCGACGGAGGCCCACAGGTCGTCGGGCCGCTCGGCCACGGGCATGGTGTCGAGCCGCTCGATCACCTGCCGGGCGTCCAACCCCTCGAGGCCGTGTCGCTCGACGAGGGTGGCCGCGGCCCGGTCGGAGGTGGAGTCCGTCTCCGGCCCGGCCGAGGTGCAGGCGGTCAGCCCCAACGATCCCGCGACCATGGCCGCGAGCAGGGCGCGACGGCGCGCGGACGGGCGGGGAACAGTCGTCAGGGCACTCGTCACGGTCACAGGCCGGCGAGCATCTCGCGCATCTGATCGATCTCCCGCTGCTGGGTGTCGATGATGGTCTGGGCCAGCTCGACCGCCTCCGGGTGCGTGCCGCCGGACACCTGGTCCTCGGCCATGTCGATCGCGCCCTCGTGGTGGACGATCATCTGCTCCAGGAACAACCGCGCGGCGTCGGTGCCCTCGGCGTCGGCCAGCTCCTGCATCTCCTCCGGCGAGAGCATCCCGTCCATCATTCGCATCTCGCCGGCGTCACCCATGTGGTCGCCCGTGTGATCGCCCATGTGGTCGCCATGATCGCCGCGGCCCATGCCGGGTTCGCCCCACTCCTCGAGCCACTCGTCGAGCTGCTCGATCTCCGGGCCCTGCGCGGCCTTGATCTCCTCGGCCAGCTCGCGGACGTCGTCGGGGACGCCCTCCTTGGCCAGGATGATGTCGCTCATCTCGATGGCCTGCTCGTGGTGCGGGATCATCATCCGCGCGAACCGCACGTCGGCGGCGGAGTGCTCGGACGCGTCGCCCTCCTCGGTGGTCGCGGGAGCGCCGTCCTCGGCGGTGGTGGTCGTGGCCGGCGTCGTGGCCGTCGTGTCGTCGCCGTCGTCGGCACAGGCGGAGAGCGTGAGGACGGCCACGGCTGCGGCGGCGAGGAAGATCCTGCTGGTCATCGTCGAGGTCCTTTCGAACGTAGCGGCCGGGCGCCCGGACTGCTGGGAACCATCCTGCCCGTCGGGTCCGGCGGTCCGGATGGAGGTCGTGTGAAGGTTTGGTCAAGGCCGTCGCGGGGGCGGCGGATCCGCAGGCGGGGCGCGATGATGGGACGCATGACCCCCAGCCCTGGCGACCACGGACAGGCCGGTGCGCCCGGTCCCGTGCCGCGCCCGCCCACGGGGTTGCGGGCGATGGTCGTCGACGACGAGCAGTCCCTCGCCGACCTGGTCGCCTCGTATCTCCGTCGCGACGGATTCGAGGTCACCGTCACCGGCGACGGTGCCGAGGCGGTCACGCTCGCCCGGTCGGTGGACCCGGACGTGATCGTCCTGGACCTGGGGTTGCCGGGGCTGGACGGGGTCGAGGTGTGCCGGCGGATCAGGGCGCACTCCGACGCGTACGTCGTGATGCTCACCGCCCGGACCGACGAGGTCGACACACTGATCGGGCTGTCCGTCGGCGCGGATGACTACATGACCAAGCCGTTCAGCCCCCGCGAGCTCATGGCCAGGATCCAGGCGATGTTGCGCAGACCTCGGGGTCCCGTGACCGGGTACGACGACGACGTGGCCGCCGCCGGGGCCGCGGGCACCACCCCGGTGGACGCGCGTCTGCGGAGGATCGGGGATCTGACCATCGACGTGGCCGGTCGCGAGGTGAGCGTCGACGGGCGGGCCGTCGCCCTGACCCGCACCGAGTTCGACGTGCTCGCCGCCCTGTCCCGCGACCCGGGTGTCGTGTTCACCCGATCCCAGTTGATCGAGAGGGTGTGGGGCCCGAACTGGGTGGGCGACGACCACCTGGTGGACGTCCACGTCGCGCACCTGCGCCGCAAGCTCGGTGACGAGGCCACACGGGGTCGCTACGTCCGCACGGTCCGCGGCGTGGGCTACCGGATGGGGCCCGGGCGGTGAGCGGCGGCGCCGTCGGTGAGGTGCGGCGCGGCCGGCTCGCAGGGGCGAGTTTCGGGACGCGTCTGTTGGTGGTCATGGCCGGGGTGGTGGTGGGCTGCGCGGGGAGCGCCTGGCTCGTCGCCTCGGTGCTGGCGCCCGAGATCTTCCACGACCACCTCGGACAGGCCGGGATCGAGCACGACTCCGCGGAGGCCGCCCACGTGGAGGAGGCGTTCACGGATTCGATCGTCCTGGCGTGGGGGCTGGCGGTGAGCGTCGCGGTGCTCCTGGCGTTGCTGGCGAGCTGGTACCTCACCCGCAGGGTCCAGCGTTCGGTCGCGGTGGTGACCGCCTCGACCGCCGAGATCGCCGGCGGGCGCTACGACACGCGCGTCGCGAGCCCCGAGCTGGGGCGGGAGTTCGACGACCTGGCGACGAGCGTCAACGAACTCGCCCGGCGACTCGACGCCACCGACACCACGCGACGCCGGATGCTCGCCGACCTCGGTCACGAGATGCGCACCCCGCTGGCCACGATCGACTCCTACCTCGAGGCCGTCGACGACGGTGTGAGGGATTACGACGACGACACCAGGGAGGTGCTGTGGACGGCCACCCGCCGACTTGAACGCCTGGCGTCGGACATCGTGGCCGTCTCGGCCGTCGAGGAGCACCTGACCCGCCTCCATCCGGTCCCCACCACCATCGCCGGGTTGGTGGGGAGCGCCCTCGACGCCGCCCGGGAGCGGTTCGCGGACAAGGGGGTGGAGCTCACCGCCCGCGACCTCGTCGACGCCGAGGTCACCGTGGACGTCGACCGCATGGGCCAGGTACTGGGGAACCTGCTGGACAACGCACTTCGGCACACCCCTGCCGGTGGCTCCGTCACCGTCAGCACCAGCCTGCTCCCGGCGGACACCGGCACCAGGACGTCCGGCACCGACACGGTGGCTCGGAGGCGGGTGTCCGTCACTGTCACCGACACCGGCGAGGGCGTGGCCGCGCACCACCTGGATCACCTCTTCGACCGCTTCTACCGCGTGGACACCGCCCGCGGCCGACACGGCGGGGGAAGCGGCATCGGGCTGGCGATCACCCGGGCACTCGTGGAGGCCCACGGCGGTCGCGTCAGCGCGGCCAGCGACGGCCCCGGGCACGGCGCACGCTTCAGCTTCACGATCCCCACGACAGGAGGATGACGCGCTTCAGCTTCACGATCCCCACGACAGGAGGATGACCCATGCACGCCCACGAGCCGGACGCAGATCACGCGGATCACCCGGCCGAGGACCATCACGGCCACGCCGATCACCCGAAGGGTGGCCACCACGACCACACTGATCACGTCCGGCTCTACGGGCGCCTGTTCTGGATCATGCTGGCCCTCGGCATCCCCACCGTCGTGTTCTCCCCCATGTTCGCCATGCTTCTCGGGTACGAGATCACCGGCTGGGGACTGTGGGTGGCGCCGGCCCTGGGTACGGTCATGTACCTCTGGGGTGGACGCCCCTTCCTGGTGGGCGGCGCCGACGAGCTCCGCTCCCGGAAACCGGGGATGATGCTGCTGATCAGCCTGGGCATCACCGTCGCCTTCCTCGCCTCCTGGGGCTCGACGCTCGGGCTGCTGGGTCACGAGCTGGAGTTCTGGTGGGAGATGGCTCTGCTGGTGGTGATCATGCTGCTGGGCCACTGGGTGGAGATGCGCTCGCTCGCCCAGACCGGGTCGGCGCTGGACTCCCTGGCCTCGCTACTGCCCGACCGGGCCGAGCGGGTGACGCCCGGCGGTGTCGAGACCGTGGCGCCGGGGGACCTGCTCGTCGACGACGAGGTGATCGTCCGGCCGGGTGGAAATGTCCCCGCCGACGGCGTGATCACCCGGGGCTCGGCGAGCATGGATGAATCCATGATCACCGGTGAATCCCGCACCGTGCGCAGGGGCGAGGGCGACCAGGTGGTGGCCGGGACCGTCGCCACGGACTCGGGGGTGCGCATCCGCGTCACGGCGGTCGGGGACGACACCACGCTCGCGGGCATCCGCCGACTGGTCGCCGAGGCCCAGAACTCCTCCTCGCGGGCCCAGCGGATCGCCGACCGTACGGCCGGATGGCTGTTCTGGTATGCGCTGGGGGCCGCCGCCGTGACGGCGGTGTCGTGGCAGGTCCTCGGGAATTCGGAGCAGGCGGTGGCCCGGGCGGTCACTGTCCTGGTGATCGCCTGTCCGCACGCTCTGGGTCTGGCGATCCCGTTGGTGGTCTCCATCGCCACCGAGCGCGCGGCCCGCGGCGGCGTGCTGATCACCGATCGCCTGGCGCTGGAGGGCATGCGCACCGTCGACGTCGTCCTGTTCGACAAGACCGGCACCCTGACCAGGGGGGCGCCCGCGGTCACTGGCGTGGAGGTCGTGCCGGGCTGGACTCAGGACGAGGTGGTGCGCCTGGCCGCGGCCGCCGAGTCCGACTCCGAGCACCCGCTCGCACGCGCGATCGTGGCCTCGGCCGCGGATCGGGAACTCGACGTACCGGCCGCGGCGGACTTCGCCTCGTCACCGGCGGTGGGCGTCGAGGCCCGGGTCGACGGGCGCCTGGTCGGGGTGGGCGGGCCGTACCTGCTCGAACAGGAGGGCCTGGCCGGACTCGGCGCGGGTGGCGGGAGCACGGTCGACTCGTGGCGCGCGGAGGGGGCGACCATCCTGCATGTGGTCGTGGACCGGTCCGTGGTCGGCGCGTTGAGGCTGGTCGACGAGGTGCGTCCCGAATCGGCGGCGGCCGTCGCGGCGCTCCATGAGCGTGGAGTGCAGGTGCAGATGATCACCGGTGACGCCGAGGCCGTGGCGGCGTCGGTGTCCGAGGAGTTGGGCATCGACAGGTACTTCGCCGGAGTCAGGCCCGAGGACAAGGCCTCGACCGTCCGGCAGTTGCAGGAGGAGGGGCGCCGCGTGGCGATGGTCGGTGACGGCGTCAACGACGCTCCCGCGCTGGCGCAGGCCGACGTGGGCATCGCCATCGGCGCTGGCACCGACGTGGCGATCGCCTCCGCCGGGGTCGTGCTGGCATCAGACGATCCCCGCTCGGTGGTCTCGGTGGCCGCACTCTCCGATGCCACCTACCGGAAGATGGTGCAGAACCTGTGGTGGGCCGGCGGATACAACCTGGTCTCCGTGCCGTTGGCCGCCGGTGTCCTCGCGCCGGTGGGGATCATCATGCCGATGTCGGTCGGGGCGATCCTCATGTCGCTGTCCACCGTGGTGGTGGCGGTCAACGCGCAAGTGCTGAGGCGTCTGGATCTGGCGCCGGACACGGTGGTGCCCGGCCGGGATCGGGTATCGCTCGCCCGGGTCACCCGATCGCGCTGAGCAACTCCGCGCACGCCGTCTCGCAGCGGCGGCAGGCCTCGGCGCAGATCGCGCAGTGGGCGTGCATGTCCGCGTGGGCCCCGCAGTCGTCAGCGCACGTCGCGCACGCGACGCGGCACGCGCTGAGCAACTCCTTGACCGCCCCCGAGATCGTCCCGGTCCGGCGACTCAGCACCGACGCGGTGGCCGCGCACACGTCCGCGCAGTCGAGATCGGTGCGGATGCAGTCGCGCATCTCCGCGACCGACTCCTCGGCCAGGCACGCGTCCGCGCAGGCGGTGCAGATGCGCGCGCACGCGGACGCGGCGTCGATCGCCTCCGCCAGCAACTCGACGGGCAGACCACCGGTCGGGTGGGGGTGGGACGTGATCATGTCGATGGTGCTCATGGTTCCTCCTGAAGCTCGTTCTGGTGAGGGCGAGGCGGGGGTCAGCGGGTGGCCAGGACGATCCGCTGCAGGTCGTGGCCCACGATCACGTCCCCGCCGTAGCCCTCCTGGGCCCAGTCGTGCCATTGCCGCACGTCCACGACGCCGGAGTAGTCGCCGAGGTGCGTGAGGACCAGTCGCTCGGCGCCGGCGCGCTCGGCGACCTGTCCCACCACCTGGACCTCGACGTGGGACTCCAGGTTGTGCTCGATCATGGCCGGCGGCAGGTTGCCGCCGCGCACGTTGATCGCCTCGTGCACGAGGGTGTCGGTGCCGAGCGCCAACCGGTCCAGGTTCTCGCTGAGGCTGGTGTCCCCGGAGAACGTCACCGACCCGTGCGCGGTGTCGAAGCGGAAGGCGAACGCGGGGAAGACCGGCCCGTGCGGGACGAGGGTGGCGGTGACCCGGACGTTCTGGTCCTCCATGACGAGGAACGGGTCCATCGCCGGGGAGGTGTTGGTGTAGCTGGCGCCGACGTCCGGGATCACGATCTCGTGGACGTCGAACAGCGTGCGCGGGTCGGGCGGTCCACCGGTGGGGCCGTTGTCCCGGAGGAAGATGTTCGACGTGTAGGCGTAGGCCTCGTCCAGCCGCTGCGTCATCTCCGCGGTGCCCGGGGTCGGGCTCTGGGGGGCGACCACCGGGAAGTCCGGGTAGTCGACGTTGGGCGGTCGCAGTCCGCCCGCGGACCCCGGGCCGTGGACGCCGACGGGGGCCACGAGTTTGTCCCCGGCGGCGTTGGCGACCACCCCACCGATGAGCGCGAAGTTGTAGTAGTCCGCGATGTGGTCGGCGTGCAGGTGGGTGAGGAAGATGTCGCTGATCGCCGCCAGTTCCAGGCCCGTGAGCCCGTACTGCGTCACCGCGGACCGGCCGCAGTCGATCACGTAGGCGGCCCCGTTGACCACGAGGACCGACGCGATCCCCACCCGCGTCCTCTCCACCATCGGGCCGGCGAGTGTCCCCAGGAGCAGCAGCTCGAGTGGTTCACGCTGCGCCGAGGGGATGCCGTCCGGCGGGGTGCCGCCGGACGACCCGAGTGAGCCGGAGCCCAGGGAACCCGTGAGGCTCTGGGCTCCGGCGGAGCCGCTGCCGAAGCCCACGATTCCGGTCGCCGCGACCGCCCCGCCGAAGGCGGAGAGGAGCGAGCGGCGGCTGAGGCGGGCGGTGGGCGGAGGCGGGGGGAGGGGTTCTGACGGGGGCATGGCGGCGTCCTTCTTCCGGGGTCGAGACAGAGGCGGCGACGAGCCGGAGAAGTGCGCGCTACCAGCGCGTTGTGCCCGGAATGTAATCTACCTCACACCCGGTCGGATAAAGGCACATTCACGATCCGGGTCAGAACGGGACCTGGGTCCGGAGCAGTCCCTCCGCCGGGGCCCGGCCGCTGAGTGCTCGGCAGAACTCGAACGCGTCCATCGTGAGGTTCTCGCCCGCGCCCGAGTGCCCGCCGTGCTGCCAGCGCCCGCCCGCCGGGCCGGTGAGCTCCAGGTCGTACGCCTGGCCGTGCCGACCGGCCCACTCGGTCACCACGTCGTCGACGATCACCCCCTCGTGTTCCGCGGTCGCCGTCATGGTGGCTCCCGTCGCGGAGGCGATGTCGATGCGGTGCATGAACGGATCGCGGGTGAGGATCACGTCGAAGAGGTAGCCCATGGACCACCACTCGCCGTTGTCCTCCATGGCCTGCTTCCTCATCACGCCCGGCGCGCGCCGCCTGTTCCTGGCCGCCCTGGGGGCCAGTCGGCGCACCTGGGCGATGAGTTCGTCCGTCGACAGGCCGGCGTTCTTCTCCACCTGCAGCGCGGTCATCGCGTCGATCGCGGGGCAGCCCTCGCGCTTGGCGCGCCTGCCGGACGCGACCTGCTGGCGGACCATCTCCGGCCAGCTGGCGAGCATCTGGATCATGCCCAGCATGTGCCCGGCCATCGCGCGCACGTCCCACTCGGTGCAGTCGGTCCGGGTGCCCCACTGCTCGGGGGTGAGGCGGTCGAGCATGTCGGCCACCCGCTCGTACTCGGTCTCGGCCAGGCGCGCGGCGGTGTCGCGGTCCAGCCGGGGCGGTCGCGGGTCGTTCTTCGAGCGGTGTTGCCCGGTTGTCGTGGTCATGGCGGTGTGCCTTCCTGTGTGGTGGTGACCGGGACGTCGGTCGGGATGCCGACGTCGTGCAGGTACATGTCGACCGCGCGGTCGAACAGGCGGGCCCAGCGATCGCCGCCGGGGTCGTTGGCGAGTTGGGCGTCCGCCATGCCGCCCACCACCGCCACGTAGAGGTCGATGTCCTCCCGGTCGGTGATCCCGATGGCCGCGAACCGCTGACGCAGACCGTCGAGCACGAGCACCGCGGGCGCGTAGGCCTCGGGGCTGGGTTCGAAGCCGGGGATGGTGCGCTGGTTCATCAGCTGGAACCGGGCGAGGTCGCTCACGCAGAAGTCGAAGTACGCCCGCGCGTACATCCGGACCGTCCCCCGGGCATCGGACGGGCGTCCCTCGTCCAGGGCCAGCATGATGTCGAGGCACTCGGTCCAGGCCTGGGCGAACATGGCGTCGTAGATGGCGTTCTTGGAGTCCACGTGGGAGTACAGCGACGGCGCCTTCATGCCGACGCGGGCCGCGACATCGCGGAGGGTCAGCTGGGCCAGGCCCTGTTCGCGGGCCACCTCCCACGCGGCGTCGATGATCTCCCGCCGTGTCGCCTCACGTCGTTCGGCTGACCTATCGCGATTCGGAGTGCCTAACATGGTTAGGAGTATGCTCCCGGCTCGCCGTACTGTCCAGAGGAAACTGGTCGCAATCGGGTCTCGGCACCGTCACGACACGCGGGTCTCCAACTCCACAACCTCGTCGGCCCAACTCTCGGCCAACCGCAGATCGTGGGTGATCGCCAGGACGCCCAGGCCTCCGTCGGCCCGCCGGCGGAGGGTGCGGGCGATCGCGGCCGTGCTCAGCGGATCCAGATGGGCGGTGGCCTCGTCGGCGATCAGGTACCGGGGTTCCTGGGCCAGCGCGCGGGCCAGGCAGGCGCGCTGGAGTTGCCCGCCGGAGACCTCCGCCGGGCGGCGTTCCAGCAGCACCGGGTTCAGGCCGACCTCGACCGCCAGCGCGTCCGGGTCCACGGGGACGCCGCGCACCGACGCCGACAGGGTGAGGGCGCGGCGCAGCGTCAGGTGCGGGTCGGAGGCGGACACCGGATCCTGGTCCAGCAGGGCCGTGTGGCCGGGCAGCCGACCCCGACGACGTCGCACACCCACACCCCCCGCGGTCACCGAACCGGAGCCGGGGACGAGCAGGCCCGCGAGCAGGTGGGCCACCGTGGTCTTGCCACACCCGGAGGGCCCGACGAGCGCGGTGATCCGTCCGGGTCGCACGGTCAGGTCGGTCGGCGGGAGGACGAATCCGCCGTCGGGACGGCGGTAGGTGACCCGGTCGGCGACGAGGGTCATGACGACGACGACCCGACCGCCGCGCCGAGCTCCGGTGTGAAGTCGGGCACCGCCGGCACCGCCGCCGATCCGGGGTGCAGCGCGGCGGCCAGGAGCTCACGGGTGTACGGGGAGTCGGGTGCGGCGAGCAACCGCGAGGCCGGGCCCACGTCACAGAGGTGGCCGGCCCGGAGCACGGCGACCTCGTCGGCGGCGTCCGAAGCGGTCAGCGTGGCCAGGTCGTGGGTGATCACCACGACGCCGATGCGGCGCTCGTCGGCCAGGCGGCGCAGCAGCCGGAGAGTGGCCAGGGCGGGCCCGGCGTCCAGGCCCGCGGTCGGTTCGTCGGCCACCAGCACCGACGGAGCGGTGGCCAGAGCGGCCGCGATCGCCGCACGCCGGAGTTGCCCA
>NZ_JAALDZ010000400.1:0-3632 GCF_014145125.1 Dietzia sp. CQ4
ATCCCCACGATGCCGATGAGCGCGGACCCGCCCAGGGCGATCTGCCGGAAGACCAGGGCCGCGACGTCGGCGTCGGCCGAGCACACGGACAGCACGTCGCCCGAGCTCGCGTCGTCCATGGCCCGGCGCCGGGTGAGCGGCACCCGGGTGGCCTCCACCCGCAGGTCGTGGGCCTCGTCCTGCAGGGCCCGGTTGCTCAGCCGGGCGCCGAAGCGATAGCTCAAGCTCAGCACGGTGAACAACGCGATCAACCCGAGGACCGACCACAGCATTGCCCACCGGTCCAGCGGGATGATCGCGCGGTCGACGATCACGCCGATCGCTATGGGGACCAGCGCCTCGGAGACCTGCCACATCGTCATGAGCACCAGCCCGGGGCCCACGAGGCGCGTGCGACGGCCGATCGCCCGGAGCAGGAGCCCGTTAGCGGTCGACGGGATGCCGGTGTCCTGCCGGCGCGTCGATGTGGGTGCTGACATGCGTGTGGGGCTCCCGCCGATGGTGAAGGGCGTCTGTGGGTCTCGCCGACACAGAAGACTAGTTCCTACGGCGAAACCGGCTACGCCCACTGTCGGAGATACGCGCCAGACTCCATAGCGCGCCGTTATTGAAATCGCCCAGGGAGATTTGAGAACGCACGAGGATCGAAGCTCGCGACTACTCGCTTCTTGTTGGCTCCTCAGAGACCGATGACGAAGTATCGCTACTACTACTTACAGAGTCGCGAAGACATAGAAGGAGGTCTCTCGCCTCTTTGGCGAGTACTAGTTCTTCCTGAGCTCGCACTACCCTAACCTCTGCGCGATGTATTGCCGCCTCCGACGGAGGTCGAGATGGCTCGTCGTCAAAAACTAGGTCTGCCGATATGAGCATCGCAGCGCACATAGCAACCGCGCCGATTGTCGCCACGACGAGCAGGACCCAGGCGACTGCGCGATGGGAACTCTCAGCTAGGAGCATGCCCAGAAAAGCTGACAGGAACCCTACGAATCCGGAGTAAATTAGGACCTTGTGAAACTGAGTCGTCTTGCGATTCTTGGCCGAATCCGCCATGAAGTTTCGCTCTAGCGCGCCGGCGACTGCCAAGACCGGTATGACCGTGAACAAAGCAATGAAGACAGACTGATCAAGCACAAATTCCCCCGGTAGATAGCGGCTTTTGAAGTTCCATATGAGATCTGCGCACTCGGCTCTCTCGATGCTCGGAGTACGCAGCCCCTACGGCGCCGTGGTCCCCACCGAGTACGCCGCCGCCGCGTCGCGCACGTCCATGAGGTACTCCCGCGAGGCGTTGTAGGCCAGCACCGCCCGCTGCCAGTTCTCGGCCTGGGACAGGTCTCCCCCGGTGGTGCAGAGCAGACGGGCGGCGGCCACGGCGGCGTCGTCGATCTGGTTGGGGTCGGCCCGACCGTCACCATCGGCGTCGACGCCGTACTTGCGCCACGACTCGGGGATGAACTGCATGGGCCCCACGGCCCGGTCGAACTCCGGGTCCCCGTCCAGCTCCCCGCCGTCGGTGTCCGGGATCCGCGCGAATCCGGGCGAGCCGTCGAGCTGGATACCGATGATCGGCGGCAGCGCGTAGCCGTCGTCGTTCAGGGTGGCACCCCGGTACCGGCCGTGCCGCGTCTCCACGTGCCCGATCCCGGCCAGCGTGGTCCACGCGAGGTTGCACTCGGGCCGGGTCTGCCGCATGGTCTCGGCGGCGTTGCCGTAGGCGGCCAGCGCCGCGACGGGGATGTTCATCTGCTCGTTGATCCCCTGCGCCCACGGCCGCAGCTGATCGGAGGTCCGGCCGGGGGCGTTGATGTCCACCGCGGGAACGGGCGCCCCGGCGGCGGGCGGGATGCCGGGCGGGATCGGGGGCGGCGCCTCGCGGGTGGGCCCGTAGGAACAGGCCGATGCCACCACGGCCGCGGCGAGGGACAGGGCCACAGCGCAGGCGCGGCGGGGGCGAATAGTCATCGAGTGCCATTCTGCCGAAAACCCGGCACGTCCCGCCTCGGGGGATTCCCTGATCTCAGCCGCGCCTGCCCTGATCTCCACCGCGCTGCCCGTATCCCCCGGCCAGGGCGGTGAACTCGTCGAGCAGTGCCTCCCGGCTGATCCGGGGCTGATCCAGCACCCAGCGCACGGCCACGTTCTCCACGGCCATCACGATCACCCACGCGCGCACGGCGGGGTCGCCGACTGACACCCCCGCGGCCGAGAGGTAGACGGACAGGAGTTCGCGCACCCGGAGCTCGAGGGCGTGCTGCGCGGCCCGGTGCCGCACGGCGGGCAGTTCCTCCCACACGATCCTCAGCAACCCGGCGTCCATCTCCAGGGCGGTCAGCAGGGCGTCGGCGATCGAGCGGACCGTGCCGGGGTCCTGCACGTCGACCGGGCCGGCGCCGGCGAGCGAGGCGGCCACGCGGTCGGAGATCTCCGCCGACCACCGGTCCATGACCTCGGTGACCAGGGCCGATTTGTCCGGGAAGTACTGGTACAGGGAGCCCGGGCTGACGCTGGCCTCGTCGGCGACGCGGTTGGTGGTGAACGACTCGTAGCCGTCGCGCACGAGCACGACGCGAGCCGCCTCGACGATCCGCTCGACCATCGCCCGGGAACGTGCCTGCTGGGGGACCCTTCTCATGAACGCGAATTGTATGCGAGTAAATACTCGCGTCATAGTTGAACCATGACCACAGCGCCAGAGCGAGACGCCGTCACCTCCCCGTACCCCACCCGACACCGCGAGGCCGAGGACCGTTCCCGCCGCATCGGCCGCGCCCTCAAGCACATCGCCCGCGTGGACCAGATCGACGAGCAGCTCATGGACCGCCTGGGCCGCGGGTACCTGGAGAAGGACGAACCCGGCGCCCGACTGGCCCGCGCCATGCGGCTGCGGTCCGGCGAGCCCGGGGCCGTGAGCCGGCGGCAGCTCGACCAGGCGCTGACCAGCGGGTCGGCCGGCCTGCCCGACGACGCCCCCGAGGCCCTCCGCGAGTACATCGCCCTCCTCGAGGACACCCCGGACTGGGTCGACTGGGACCAGATCGCCCGTGGCCAGAAGGTGTACCTGCGCCTGGGCCAGAACGCCGCCGACATCCTGCTGCAGCTCTCGCTGATCGGCGGCTACCGCTTCGGCGGACCCACCGACCTCCTGGTGGCCACCGGTGGCCTGACCGGCAACACCACACTGCGCCGCCTGGCCGAGACCAGCCACTGGACCATGTCCCTGTCGATCCCCGACGGGCTGCGGCCGGGCGGCGAGTCGTGGCGCCTGACCGGACACGTGCGGGCCATGCACGCCGTGGTCAACGAGGCCATGGAGCCGCGCTGGGACACCGGGCGGTGGGGGCTGCCCATCAGCCAGAGCGACCTGGCCGCCACCCTCGGCCTCTTCGACGCCGTGGTCCTGCTGGGCGTGCGCACCCTGGGCGTGCCGCTGTCCCGCCGGGACTCCGACGCGGTGATGCACGTGTGGCGCTACGTGGGATGGCTGATGGGGGTCGACGACGACTTCCTGGTCAGCCACGAGAGGGACCGGCACCGGATCAACTATCACATCCTGCTGGCGCAGGCCGGGCTCAGTGAGGCCGGACCGCAGCTGACCCAGGCCCTGGTCGCGGCCCAGCGTCAGCGCGCGC
>NZ_JAALDZ010000401.1:0-3689 GCF_014145125.1 Dietzia sp. CQ4
CTCCGCCCGCGTGGCCTCGGCCGGCAGGTCGTGATCGCGGGCGCAGAGTTCCACGATGCTGCGGCCCTCCGGGGTCTCGTCGGCCAGGCTCGAGGCCCGCGCGGCCGCGGCGAGCTCCGCCGTCGAGGCACCGGCCGCCGGCTCCAGGGACGTGGCCTGGCGGGAGCCGAACGTGATGGTCCCGGTCTTGTCGAGCAGCAGGGTGTCGATGTCGCCGGCGGCCTCGACCGCGCGGCCCGACGTGGCGAGCACGTTGTGCTGGACGAGCCGGTCCATGCCCGCGATGCCGATGGCGGACAGCAGCGCACCGATGGTCGTGGGGATGAGGCACACCAGGAGGGCGATGAGCCGGATCGGATCGATCTCGGCGCCCGAGTAGGCGGCCACCGGGCCGAGCGCGAGGACCGCGACCAGGAAGACGATCGTGAGCATCGCCAGGAGGATGTTCAGCGCGATCTCGTTGGGGGTCTTCTTGCGTTCGGCCCCCTCGACAAGCGCGATCATCCGGTCGACGAACGACTCGCCCGGGGCGGTGGAGATCCGCACGACAATGCGGTCGGAGAGCACCACGGTCCCGCCGGTGACGGCACTGCGGTCGCCGCCGGATTCCCGCACGACGGGCGCGGACTCCCCGGTGATCGCGGACTCGTCGACGGTGGCGATGCCCTCGACCACGTCGCCGTCACCGGGGATCACCTCGCCGGCCAGGACCTCGACCAGGTCCCCGACGACCAGTTCCGTCGACGGGACGGTCTGGGTCTCGTGGGGGCCGCGTCGGACCCTCGCGGTGGTCTCGGTGGTGACCTTGCGCAGGCTGTCCGCCTGCGCCTTGCCGCGTCCCTCGGCCACCGACTCGGCCAGGCCGGCAAACAGGACGGTGGCCCACAACCAGGCCGCGGTGGACCAGCTGAACACGGTGGGGTCCAGCACCGCGAGGACCGTGGTGAGGAGGGACCCCACCCACACCACAAAGAGGACGGGGTTGCGGGCCTGGTGGCGTGGGTCGAGCTTGCGCAGCGCGCCGGGGGCGGCCGCGGCGAGTTGCCGGGTGTCGAGCAGGGCGGTCACTGGAGTGCCTCCGCGATAGGTCCGAGGGCGAGCGTGGGCACGAAGGTCAGCGCCGCCACCAGGAGGATGACGCCGAGCAGCAGGCCGCCGAAGAGCGGTCCGTGGGTCGGCAGGGTGCCGGGGCCGGGCTCGCTGCGCTTCTGTGCGGCGAGGGAGCCGGCCATGGCCAGGACGAGGATGATCGGCAGGAACCGACCGAGGATCATGCACACCCCGAGGGCGGCCTGGAACCAGTGGTCGGTGACCGTGAGGCCGCCGAACGCGGAGCCGTTGTTGTTGGCCGCGGAGGTGAAGGCGTAGAGGTACTCGCTGAGTCCGTGCGCCGAGTTGGGCGATCCGGCGGGCCCGCCGTTGCCCCGGGCCTCGAGCGCCGACGGCAGCACGGCCGTGATCGCGACGCCGGTGAGCACGAGCACCGGCATGACCAGCAGAGACAGGCTGGCGCAGGTGATCTCGCGCCGGCCGATCTTCTTGCCCACGATCTCGGGGGTCCGGCCGACCAGCAACCCGCCCACGAACACCGCGAGCACGGCCAGCACCAGGATCCCGTAGAGGCCGGTACCGACCCCGCCGGGCGCGATCTCGCCGAGCAGCATGTTGAGGATCAGCGCCCCGCCGCCGAGGGCAGAGTAGCTGTCGTGTGCCGAGTCGACCGCGCCGGTGGAGGTGCCCGTGGTGGACACCGCGAACAGCACCGAGGCCGGGATCCCGTGACGGACCTCTTTGCCCTCCATCTGCATCCCGGCGGCCTGGGCGGCCACGCCGACGGCGTTGTACTCGGCCCAGGTGACCACCGCGAGCATGCCGCCCCACAGGGTGGCCATCACGCCGAGGATCATCAGCCCGTGCCGGCGGCTGCCCGCCCCGGACTCGGCGAGCATGGTGCCGAAGGTCCGGGTCAGCGCCACCGGGATCAGCAGCAGAGCGAGGATCGACAGCAGGTTGGCGAGCGGGGTGGGGTTCTCGAACGGGTGCGCCGAGTTGGCTCCCAGCACCCCGCCGCCGTTGGTGCCGAGCAGCTTGAGCGCCTCCTGGGAGGCGACCGGCGCCGTGGAGATCTGCTGTGCGGTGCCGTCGAGCGCCGTCACGGCCACGCCGCCGGAGAACGACTGGATCATGCCCTGGGTGAGGAACAGTGCGGCGAAGATCAGGCCGAGGGGGAGCAACACCCGGATGACGGCGCGGGTGAGGTCCACCCAGAAGTTGCCGATCACGCTGCTGCGGACCCGGCAGAACCCCCGCACCACCGCGACCGCCACGGCGATCCCGACGGCCGCGGAGACGAAGTTCTGCACCGTCAGCCCCACCATCTGCGTGAGGTTGGTGAGGGTCTCCTCCGGTGTGTAGGACTGCCAGTTGGTGTTGGTGACAAAGGAGACGGCTGTGTTGAACGCCATCGCCGGTTCGACCGCGGACTGAGTAGCCCCCAGCGGCGGCAGCCAGTGCTGGACGCGCTGGATCACGTAGAGCGCCAGCATGCTGACCGCGGAGAACGCGAGCACGCCCAGGGCGTAGACACGCCAGGACTGCTCGCGGCGCGGGTCCACGCGGGCGAGTCGGTAGAGGAGTCGTTCGACCCCGAGGTCACGGTCGCTGGTGAACACCCGGGCCATGTAGTCGCCGAGCGGGATATACAGCGCGGCCAGCAGCCCGAGGAGGCAGGCCACCTGGAGGCCCGCGGCGAGCGCCGGGCTCATGAGAACCGCTCGGGGTCGACCAGCGCGAGCACCAGGTAGGCCAACAGACTCGCCGCCACCACCAGCAGGATCACGGTGGTGACTCCCGCGACGGTCATCGGCCGGCCCCCGACGTAGTCGAGGATGCGGTCTCGGGGGAGGTGGCGGGCTCGTCGGACCGGGAGAGCCGGTCGACGAGGAACACGCAGCCGGCCAGGCAGGCCAGCATGAGCGCGAGGTAGGCGATATCGAGCATCGCGGGCACGGTCACTTTCGATCGGGGATCAGCGCGGCGGTGGCCAGCACTGCACCGAGAAGCCTGCGTCCCCCGCGCCCGTGCGGGAAGTGGCATTTACGGACTCTTGACGCCCCGGGCGGGGATCTTTATCCGTCCCTGACGGGGCGATCTGCGGACGCGCCGGCGCTCGCGCGGGTGCCCATGCCGACGCCACTGCGGCGACCCTCGCGCGGCGTGTTCTCTCGCCGAGTGGTCACACCTGGCCGAATCTGGGTCACGTCGCCTGGGAAAACGTGATCGTTTGTGACCACGCGGCAGTTCTGCGGCCGGTTCTCCCGCCGCGAGCTCGTCGGTACCGGGCTCCTCCGTCGCGAGAATCCACCGGAGTGCCATGCGGGGCACCGTCGGTCAGGAACCGCCCTGCTCGGCGTCGAACGTCTCACGGGCCCGCTCGATGGCCGGCAGGTTCGCCGACGCCCAGTCGAGCAGCGCGTCAAGCGGTTCGCGCACCGTCTTGCCCAGCGGGGTGATCCGGTACTCCACCGCGATCGGCCGGGTGGTGAGCGCGCGGCGCTCGATGAGCCCGTTGCGTTCTAACCGACGCAGGGTGGTCGACAGGGATTTCTGCGACACGGCCGGAATGGTCCGGCGCAGTTCGTTGAAGGATAGTGCCCCGTGATGTGGTGGGAATCGGTTCCGCGTCTGGT
>NZ_JAALDZ010000402.1:0-4248 GCF_014145125.1 Dietzia sp. CQ4
TCCTCATCAACATCCCGGTGATGGTGGTGCTGCTGGTGCTCGGCCCGGTGCTGCTCACCGAGAGCCGCGATCCCTCACCCGGGTCACTTGATCTGGTCAGTGCGGCCATGTCGCTGGTGGCCATGCTCAGCGCCGTCTACGGACTCAAGACCCTCGTCGCCGGAGAGGGCGCGGTCACCGGGGTGCTGTGCGTGGCGGCGGGGTTGGCCGTCGGCGCGGTCTTCGTGCGCCGCCAGCTGCGGCTCACGAACCCGTTGCTGGACGTCGATCTGTTCCGTGCGCGGGCGTTCCGAGGCGCGGTGGTGGCCGATCTGCTGTCGATCTTCGCCCTGATCGGTTCGCTCTGGGCGCTGACCCAGTACCTGCAGCTGGTCGTGGGGCTCTCCCCGATGCGGGCGGGACTCTGGCTCCTACCGGCGATGGCCGTCTCCGCGGTGGCGGCGTTCCTGGCTGCGGCACTGGTCAAACGCATCAGCGCCGCGGTGCTGGTCACGGCCGGACTGCTGGTGGCGGCGGTGGGGTTCGGGCTCATGCTGGGTCTGACCCCCGACTCCGGCCCGGTCCCGGTGATCGTGGCCCTGAGTCTTGTCTCCCTCGGCGGCGGCGTGGGCATGACGCTGACCAACGACATCATCATGAGTTCGGCCCCGCCCGCCCGGGCCGGCCGGGCGGCCGCGATCTCGGAGACGGCCTACGAGCTCGGCACCGCGCTGGGGACCGCGATCCTCGGGTCGGTGCTGGCCGCGGTGTACCGCAGTCAGTTGCTGGGCGACTCCGGGGCCGCCGCAGTGGTGTCTCCGGCACAGTTGGAGCGGGCGAGCGCGACGATCGCCGAGGCGTTCACCGTCGCCGGTCAGTTCCCGGCGTCCACTGCGGAGGTGCTGATCACCGCGGCGCAGGCGGCGTTCACCGACGCGCTGACCACCGTGGGTGTCCTCGGGTCGATCATCATGATGGTCGCCGCGCTCTGGACCGCCGTCACCCTGCGGGGCACCTCGGCCACCGCTGACCTCACGCGGCAGTCGGATCGCGCGCAGGCGGTCAGCGCTACCGGGTCCAGCACTACGGGGTGAGAAGCGCGGCGGTGACCGGGGCCCGTCAGCCCAGGCCGAACAGGCGTCCCACGAGGCCCACCGCCATGACCAGGACGATCAGCACGATGATCCCCAACAGCAGGTAGATGCCGATTCGGGACCCGGACTTGGTCGGGCTCTGCCCGGTACGGGCGCTGTCGGAGGCCAGCGACGTGGAATCCGAGTCCGGCGTCTGCGGTCCCGTGGGCGAACCGCCGGCATCGAGGTCGGGGGAGTCGCTGGGATCCGGGTCTGACGGAAGGGAATTGGCCATGCCCCACCTTGGCACGGCTGTCCCCCGCAGTGCCCGCGGGTGTGCTGGCGCGGGTAGGGCCGGCGGGCCTTGATGAACTGATGCCGTGGTCGATAGCGTGACCGCATGCCCCGGATCTCCACGCGGCGCGTGGTCGTCGCCCTCGACTGTCCTGACGCTCGAGAGCTCGCCGACTTCTACGCTGCGATGCTCGGATGGCGAGTCAGCTCGGACCCCGCGTACCCGGACTGGGTGGACGTCCTGCCGCCGGAGGGGGAGTCGGAGGCGGTCGCGCTGGGGTTCCAGACCGTCCCCGACTTCCGCTCGCCGAGCTGGCCCGACGGTCCGGTCCCGCCGCAACTGCACCTGGACTTCTACGTGGAGTCGATCGCCGACTCCGAGCCGGCCGTCCTCGCCGCCGGTGCGCGCCGGCATGAGCACCAGCCCAGCCCCGACGGGCGCTTCGTGGTGTACCTCGACCCGGTCGGGCATCCGTTCTGTCTGTGCGTGGAGTGACGGCGCGGCAAGCCATCGTCCGACCGACGGATAGATCGTAGATTCAGAGCCGTGACGTGCGGACGAAGTCAGTCGATCCGCGCCGAAACGTCGTAACAAACAGTCATCATTGCAGTGTTCGCGAAAGACCACGCTCGGGCAGAGGGGCGACTCGCAATGAAGCACTTGAGATTGCGCGGATTGGCCGGAGCCACATTGGCATTGGTGTTGTCGGCGGGACTCGCGCCAACCGCCACCGCGGCCGAGGTCGGCATCGGACCGTTCGTGGTGCAGGTGCCTGATCTGGCACCAGTGCATGTGCCGGTTCCGCCGGGTTCAGAAGCCGCACCGCTCCCGCCGCTGCCGTATCCGTTTCAGTGGGTTCGGCCTGCACCTCCGTTCGATCCGTTCGGGGGGCGGACATTGGCGCTGGATTGTGGCGGTAATCCCGAGAGAATGCCGTCCAGGATCATTATTATCTGCGGAGACGGAACCGGGCAGTTCCAGAACATCCGGTGGACATCGTGGCTCGATGGGACCGCCGAGGGGACCGCGGAGAAGGTGTGGGTCGAGTGTGTGCCAGCCTGCTACAACGGCATCCGTCGCAGCAAGCCCGCGCGAATCGTGCTGCACGATGTTCGCTACACCCCGGCCGGGCCCGCGTACGCAAAGCTCACCTCACACGACGATCGCGGAGCAAGGACGACGGCGATGTCGAGTTTTCCGTTCGAACCCGGTGATCAGATTATTTTCCCCTAGCTTTTCCGAATCCCTGACGGGTCATGCCGTAACAACTATTCGAGTTTCGCTCGATCCCGTAATGAGGAGGCAAAATGGCCAGGCTACTTTCATCGATGGCGATCGCGATTGGCGCTTGCGCAACCGCAGCCACTATTACCCCGCTGGCTCAGGCACAGACACTGCCAGGTGGTTCAGTGGTGGTGCCGCCTATCGAGCCGATCGGTGTCCCGGTCCCGGCAGGATCGAGCGCGACACAACTCCCGGTTCTGCCGTTTCCCCTCTTCTGGCAGGAGCTCCCGCCGCCTCCGCCGCCGCCCCGGTATGTGGCCTCGAATTGGGTTGAGGCCGGGACGTGGTGTCCTGCGCCCAATCAATGGGCCTACAGTCAGGATGGAACCAAGTTGTGGTGCGTTCGCCTGCAGCGCACTGACGGCTACCAGTGGGCTCCGCATCAAACAGAGATCCCATGGACCCCCGAAGCGTCAGGGCCAGGGAGAGCGACGTCCGTCGCGAATTCCCTTGGCGGCAAGCCGTGTGGTCGGGAGGGCGAGAGCGCCATCGATCCCTCAAACGGGCAGCCCGCGTATTGCGGAATTCGGATGCTGGTTAGCCCGGCGCCGCTGTGGATGTACCGGCCTGGCACCTAAATCACGGTCCCGCAACCCCACGTCAGGGCGTTAAGGAGCGGCTGAGGCCTGTGGGTCGGAACCGAGAGTCCGGACTGGTCCGCGTGTCTGAGTGGTCTCAAACGTCGGCGCTCATCTCAATCGACCACGGTGCACTCAAGCTGGAGAGACGTGAACGGGATCGACCACTCGGCGGATTCACGCCGCGAGGCGCCCGCCCGCCGTTCTGCTGCCCGCCCGCCGTGCTTGAGTCCGGTCGCCTGGCGAACCCGCGTCACACCGAGACCAGCTGCTCCGGTCGTGACTCCAGGTAGTCCAGCGCGTGGTCGTCGTAGGTGAACACCAGCGCCACGGCGTTGGCGACGAGCAGCACCCACGCCGACCACAGCGTCGGGTCGTACAGCACCACCAGCAGCGAGACGCTCGCAGCGGTCGTCAGCAGGGCGCGGCTCCGGCGAGCGCCGTCGCGGAGTCTCGAGGCGGCCACCACCTGCACCACCATGGCGGCGAATAACACGATCGCGAGGGCCCACCCGGCCCAACCGAGCGGCTCGGCCCCGCTCAGGTTCGCCCCAACGCCACCCCGGGCGGAATCGTCGGCACCCATTCCCGCGACCAGCGCCAAGATGTCGGTCGCGGTGACTACGCTGGCGACGGTGACCGTGGTGAACATGCCACACAGGACCCAGATCCACGATGCGATCGAGACGGAGAGCGGTCGGCTCACGAAATGGCCTTTCGGGTCGGTGGCCGCACCCTCGTGGGGCAGCACGGATCAGGGTGTTTCGATACTCTGACGTGATAGACAGGTGTCGATAGAGTGCGGCACACCTGATTTTTGCTGCGCCACACTGGTGCTCGGTATCCCGGCTCCGCCCGTGGCTCCGTGCGCTCGTGGTGCACTCACTCGGACGCGGTGCCCTTCGGCGCCTCGACGCGGCCGGACTGGAGGTGGATCTGGTGCCCGCGTGGAAGAAATCCCGTGCAGTGCTGCGAGCGGACACCGTGGCCCGCGCGGTCGCGCTGTGCGTCGATACCCGGCGCGGGGTGCTGGTGGTGG
>NZ_JAALDZ010000403.1:0-1389 GCF_014145125.1 Dietzia sp. CQ4
GGTCGGGCGCACCGCTCGGTGCCGCCGCGGTCGACGGCGTGGAGCCCACCTGGGACTCCGAGCGCTGGCGCGGATGGCTCGAGGGCCTGGTCACGGACTGACCCGGGGGTGGCGGCCGATCGTCGACGAAACATCGACGTCGGGTGCGACGATGTCCACCGAGACAGCAGTACTGTGTCGGGGAGCACCAGCCGTGCGCCGACCACGAACCGCACGAACAGCACACCGACGAGGAGCACCATCTGCAATGGCGGATTCCAACGACACCGTGACCATCGCGACCAGCGAGGGCGCGCCCGGCACGACCCTCCTGGGCATCGGCGCCTACCGTCCACGTCGCGTGGTGAGCAACGAGGAGATCTGCGAGACGATTGACTCGAGCTCCGAGTGGATCTACGAGCGCTCTGGGATCCTCAACCGCCGCGTGGCGGAGCCGGACGAGACGATCGTCTCCATGTCGAGCGAGGCCGCCAAGAAGGCCGTGGCCTCCGCCGGCATCGATCCGGAGCTCATCGACGCGGTGATCGTGTGCACCTCCACCAACTGGACGCAGGTGCCGCACGCGGCTCCGCAGGTGGCCACCGATCTCGGCCGCAACGGCATCGCCGCGTTCGACCTGACCGCCGGCTGCGCGGGGTTCGGCTACGGCCTGGCCGTGGCCACCACCATGATCCGCGGCGGCGGCGCCCGGTACGTCGTGGTGGTGGGCGTGGAGAAGATGACTGACGGCATCGACTTCTCCGACCGCAACACCGCCTTCATCTTCGGCGACGGCGCGGGCGCCGTGGTGGTGGGCCCGTCGGAGACCAATGACGTCAGCCCGGTGGTGTGGGGGTCCGACGGCGAGAAGGGCGACGCCATCCGCCAGACCAAGGACTTCAAGCAGTACGTGGACGAGGTCGATGCCTCCGCGGCCGCCGCGCGCGAGGAGGCGGTGCTCCAGCCCTACCTGGTCATGGACGGCTCCAAGGTGTTCCGCTGGGCCGCCGTGCAGGTATCCAAGGTGTGCGCGCAGACGCTGGAGACCGCGGGCGTGACCGCCGAGCAGATCCAGGCGTTCATCCCCCACCAGGCCAACGGGCGCATCAACTCGGCCATGGCCAAGCACCTCGGACTCCCCGACTCGGTGGCTATCGCCAACGACATCGAGCAGACCGGCAACACCTCCGCCGCCTCGATCCCGCTGGCGATGGAGGCCATGCTGCGCGACGGCGAGGCCCAGCCGGGTCAGGTCGCCCTGTGCATCGGCTTCGGCGCGGGACTGTCCTACGCCGGCCAGGTCGTGCGTCTGCCCGCCGCACCGCCCGTCGACTGACGGCTCCTCGGCCTCAGGTCCGGTGCGTCCCGCGGCCCCGGTTCACGAGAACCGGGGCCGCGGACCTGCCTGAT
>NZ_JAALDZ010000404.1:0-24666 GCF_014145125.1 Dietzia sp. CQ4
GCGTTCATGAGAGAGTGATCTCATGCACACCTCACGTCTCCGTCGCGGCGCGGGCCCGGCGACCACCGGCGCCGTGGCGGCCGCCGCAACAGTCCTGTTGAGCTCCCTCGTCTCCCCTGTCGTGGCCGGATCGACCCCGGCGATCCCCGCCGCTCCCCCGTCGACCGGCTCCACGATCGAGCAGGCGGGCGGCTCCACGCAGACGCTGGGGCAGAACATCGCAGGTCAGATCAGTGGCGAGGGCCTCGGCCCGTCCGTCTACGCCGGCACCGGAGCCGGCCCGGCCCGCTACGTGGCGCTGGGCGATTCGTACGCTGCCGTCGGCCGGGTGGCACCGGGATCCTGGGGCGCCGGGCCCGTCGCGTGTGTGCGGACCGACGACGCCTATCCCACGGTCGTGGCCCGCGAGCTCGGTGTGGGGACGTTCATCAACGCCAGTTGCGGGGGAGCCACCGCCGACGACTTCCTCGAGCCGGCGCGCAACGGGGCGCCGCCCCAGCTCGATGCCCTGGATGCGCGGACCGACCTCGTCACCATGACCATCGGTGGCAACGACGTGGGGTTCGCCGCGGTGATCGTGGCCTGCGCCGTCCGGCCCAACACCGCCCACGAGTTCCTGCCGATGGTGGACTCGGTGACCGCGCGACTCGCCGAGGGCTTCGACGCCACCGCCGGGTGCTTCGACGTGATCGACCGCCAGGCCGCGCAGGCCCTCGAGGAGCTCGACGGACGGATGGACTCGGTGTACGCCGAGATCGCCCGGCGCTCCCCCGACGCCCGCGTGGTGACCGTCGGATACCTCTCCGCGATCCCGGACGACCGCACCCTGCTCGCCTCGCCCGACTGCGCACCGTTCATCGCGATCCCCGAGGCCGAACGGGACAAGGTCCGCGGATTCCAGGAGAGCATCAACCGGGTGGTCCGCGACGCGGCTCAGCGCAACGGGGCGACCGTCGTGATCCCCGACGAGCCCGGACACTCGATGTGCACGCCCCCGGAGACCCGGTGGGTCGACTTCACCGGCCTGCAGACCTCCTCGGTGCCCGTGCATCCCACGTCCGCCGGGCACGCCCACGTGGCCGGTCGGGTGCTGTCCGCGCTCTCGGGATAGCGCCGACGCCGGCCGACGGGAGCAGGCGTCGGCCGACGAGAGCAGACTCCGGCCGACAAGAGTAGAAGTTGCTTAGTTGCCACAACCACCAACGGGGGCGCGACCGGGGTAGCAGACTGCGGTCATGCTCACTCCCCTACGCCGCCGCTCCGCCGGCGCACGCACCCTCACCACGTCCCTCGCACTGGCCGCGTCCCTCGCGCTGGCCGCCGCGCCCGTCGCGGCCGCGCAGTCGACCACCCAGACGGACGGCACGGTCGCCGTCGGCTCCCTCGGGTCCACGGCCGGGACGCCCCTGCCGGCGTCCGGGTCGCTCGGTGCCCTCGCCCAGCCCGCCTACGCGGACTACGTGGCCCTGGGCGACTCGTACGCGGCCTTCGGCGACCAGTCCGAGTTGGCCGACGGCGCCACCGCTCAGGCGTGCGGCCGTAGCGTGACCAACTACGCCAACGTCCTGGACCCCAACCCCGCCGTGGGCGAGCTCACCGACGCCACCTGCGGTGGCGCCCAGATCCCCGACCTCACCGAATCGCAGCGCTCGGGCGTCCCGCCGCAGCTCGACGCCCTCGACTCGACCACCGACCTGGTCACGCTGTCGATCGGCGGCAACGACGTCGGCTTCGGCACGATCGTCGGGTGCATCACCAAGCAGGGGCCGTTCGCCACCGTGCAGAACTGCCAGACCGCCATCGGCGCCACCATCGCGGCCGACATCGCGGAGACCTTCGGCGAGGGCGGCGAGATCGACGACGTCTACGCGGCGATCGCGGACCGTGCGCCGGGCGCCACCGTGGTGGCCACCCGATACCTGCCGCTCATGCCCGCCGAGGGCGGGAGCTGCACCTTCACCAACCAGCTCAACCCCGCCGACGTGCAGTGGGCCCGCGGGGTGGCCGAGGCCATCAACGACGCGGTCGACGCCGCCGCCCGGCGCAACGGCCACGTCTCGGTGCTGCCCACCTCCGACGTCGACCGCAGCGCCTGCGCGCCGGCGGACCAGCGCTGGACCGACTTCCTCGGGGGCGCACCGACCAACGCGGCCGCGTTCCACCCCACCGCCCTCGGCCAGCAGGCCATGGCCGACGCCATCGCCGCGGCGATCTGACCCCGCCGACCCCACCGCTCCCGACTACCGCCGCCCCCGGCGACGAACACCAGCGTGAGCCGATGCTCGCGCGGGGGTTCATCGCCGGGGGCGGCTGCGTGTCAGCTCATCCCTCGAACAACCCCTGTCCGACGTACCCACCCTCCGGCGCACCCGGCGGGAGCGCGAACACCGCCGACCCGATCGGGACGGTCCACGTGTTGAGCGCGTCCTGCTCGGCGAGCCGCCGCTGGACGGGGATGTAGGTGCGCACCGGATCGGCCTGGTAGGCGGTGAAGATCAGGCCGCTGTTGCTGATCCGGCCCGGCTCCGGCGGGTCGTCGTAGTTGTACGGCCGCCGGAGCATGGCCTCACCTCGATCGCGCTGCCGGGCCCGGGCCATGTGCGACTCCGGCGGGATCACCGGCAGACCGACCTCGTCGACGGCCTTGAAGTCGGCCGGATCGTGCTCGTGGACCCCGGTCAGCGGCGCACCGGACTCGATCCGCCGGCCCATGCTCAGCTCGCGGGAGGTGCGGTCGATCTCCTCCCACGTGTCCATGGTCATGCGGATGCGGCGCAGCACCAGCGAGGACCCGCCCCGCATCCATCGCTGGGTCTGCCCGTCGGCGGACCTGCCGTCGGAGAACAGGACCCGGTCGAAGTCCACGTCGTCGGGCCCGGGGTTCACGGTTCCGTCGATCTGACCGAACAGGTTCCGCTGCGTGCGACCGGTCGGGTCGGTGCCCACGGCCTTGCGGAACCCCCGCTGCGCCCACTTCTGCTCGGCCACGCCTCGCACGCCGGACGCGAGGATCCGCGCGGCGTGCGACACGACCAGCGGGTCGTCGGCGCAGATCTGGAGCAGCAGATCGCCTCCCGACCACCGGTCCTCGAGCTGGTCGATCTGCGGGAACGCCGGCAACTGCCGCAACCACGACGGCCGCTTCTCCGGCATGCGCACCGCGTCGAACAGCCCCGGACCCAACCCGATGGTGACCGTCAGCCGCGCCGGGTCCCGGGCGAGTTCGGGTTCGAGGTCGGCCAGGCCGCCGCGGCCGGAGGTGAGCCGGGCGGCGTCCTGGGACCACGCCCGCAGGACACCCTGGATCTCGGCGCGGGTGGCCCCTCTCGCGAGGTCGAACCCGACAAAGGCCGCGTGGGCCTGCGGCGGCGTGGTGATGCCGGCCTGGTGTGGGCCGTGGAAGGGCTCGGTGGCGGCCCCCACGACTCGCGAGTCGGCCACGGTCTCCCAGTCGGGGACGGCCTCGTCGTCGTCGAGGACTCCCCGCCCGGCGTACCCGGCGGCTCCCCCCACCACTCCGCCGACCAGACCGCCCCCGACGACGGCGCCACCCACCACGGCGCCGGCGCCGCGAGTGAGGACCGACCGCCGGGACAGTCCGCGGGAGGACTGGTCAGCCATCGTGGTTCATGCCCCCGTGGTCCATCCCGCCGTGGTCCATCCCGCCGTGGTCCGAGCCATCGTGGTTCATGCCCCCGTGGTCCATCCCGCCGTGGTCGCCGCCGACGTACTCCTCCTCGCCGCCGCGGAAGTCGCGGGCGGAGACGGTGACGTCCTGGTCGGTGCCACCGCCCTGGGCGCCGCCGGAGAACTCCAGGGTCAGGGTGATCTGCTGACCGGTGGTGATGGGCCGGTCCAGATCCATCAGCATGATGTGGTTGCCGCCCGGCTCGAGGACCAACTCGCCGCCGGCGGGAACGAGGAAGCCGCCCTCCTTCTCCTGCATCATCATCCCGCTGCCGCCGGGGACGGTCTCGTGCAACTCGGTGCGGCCGCCGAGCTCGCCGGAGACGCCGGTCAGGTGGACGTCGTCGCTGCCCGGGTTGCGGATGGTGCCGAAGACGCCGCTCATGTCGGTGTCGGTGGCCTTGGCCCAACCGTCCTCGAGGATCACGACGCCGGTGGCCTCGGCGCTGGTCGTCTGGTCGGTGGAGCCGGTGGCCTCTGGGGAGTCGTCGGAGGAGCAGGCCGCCGTGGTCAGGGCGAGGGTCAGTGCGGTGGCCGCGGCGAGGGCGGCACGGGTGTGCGAACGCATGGGTGTGTCAGTCCTTGGTGTGGTGTGTGAGGTCGCCCGCCGGCGCGTGGCGCGGGCGGTGCGTGGGGTGGGATCACACAGCCACGGGCGGCGCGCGGGTGCCTCCGCGGGCCAGGAGGAACCGGTCGCGCGGGGCGCCGGCGTCGTAGGAGGAGACGAGCGGGGCGACGACGACGAGGTGGGCCGTCTCCAGAAGTGGCATCACCCGCGCCGCCACCCAGGCCAGGGTCACGGACAAGACCGCCACCAGGGCGAGGGTCACGGCGATGGCGGCCAGGTGTGCGCCGAGCATCCCGGGGGTCAGCAGCGACACGGGGGAAGTGGTCAGCTCGGAACCGGCGCCGTCCATGGCGGCACGGACGAGGGCGGGGTCGGTCACGTGGTGGCCGAGCACGGCGTGAGAGGAACCCGGGGTGGCCGAGTGCGTGTGCCCGGGCGCCAGGAGGAGGTGAACGACTCCCTGGCCCGCGATCAGACCGCCCGCGGCCACCAGGATCGGGGACCGCTGCCGGGCTACGGCCGCGGTAGCCGCCCCCACGCCCGCGCTCGCCGCCGCGATCAGCAGGATCTGCCCGGGGCTCGGGGCCAGCGCCCCCGTTCCGGCGGCCAGGCCGTGGGCGGCGATGCCGAACACCGCGCTGACCAGCGCGACGACGATTCCGACGGCCGCGGTCACCACGGGGGGCACCTCGGCTCGGAATCGGTCGGCGGACATGCCCCGATTCTAATGCTGCGCCGAGCGGGGGCCTATCCGCAGTGGTCGGCCCCACTCTCTGCGGATTCGGTGGCGAGCTCGATCCGGGTGCGCTCCTCGTCCGCCAGTCCCGCCTCGAGCCGCGCGAGCATGTGGGGGCGCATCTCGGGCAGGTCGTCGACCGCGAACCAGCGGACGTCGGTGTTCTCGCCGTCGGCGGGGTGCGGATCGCCGTCGAGGTAGGTGCAGGCGAAGGTGTGGTCGAGGTACTGCGCGCGGTCACCGTTGGCGTAGGTGACCATGCGGGAGACGCCGATGGACGCGACGCGGTCCACGCGGATGCTCACCGCGGCCTCTTCCCATGCCTCGCGGACCGCGGCCTCGGCGGGATGCTCGCCCGGGTCGACGATGCCGGTGACCGGGGTCCACCAGCCGTTGTCGGCCCTGCGAACCAGTAGGACGCGCGCGCCGTGGGGGTCGCGGATGACGGCGGTGGCACCGGCCAGCCAGAGCGGTGCGGTGCCCACGTGCCGGCGGAGCTCGAGGACGAAGTCGGGGACTGACATAGCCCAGAGCGTATCCAGACCCCGGGAAATGCAGCGATCCCCGCCGACCGTGTGGTCGACGGGGATCGCCGGAGAACTATCCGATCGCTGACTCAGTCAGCGTGGAAGAGTCAGAACCTCAGTTCTGCTGCTCCTCGGGCTCGCACTCCTGACGCTCCATGGAGCCATTGTCCTTGAGGAAGTCGATGGCCTCCTGCGGCAGGTTGCAGACAAGACCCACGTTGATCTGCGGGAGCGGCGGCAGGTTGACGCCACCGGAGACGGCGAGACCGATGCCGATGCCGGCAGCGGCGAGCGAACCGACGGCGAGGAGGGTGCCGGCGTCGACGGAGCCGCCGTCGGCGGAGCCCTCGGCGGAACCGGACTCGCCGAGCGAACCCTCGACGATCGTCTCTGAGCCCTCGAACGTGGAGCCGAGATCCGAGGAACCGAGGTCCGAGGAACCGGCCGTGATCGCGGCCAGGATGCCCTCGAGCGAGCCACCGTCGAGCGAGTCGGAGTCGGAACCGGTGCCCAGCGACGCCGGATCAAGCGAATCGGTGGCCGACGCGGTGTCAAGCGAACCGAGGTCCGCCGAATCCGAGTCGAGATCGAGCGAGCCGAGCATCTCGGTGAGCGAACCCGCATCGAGCGAATCGGTGCCGAGCGAATCAGAGTCAGAACCGGTTCCCAGCGACGCCGGATCAAGCGAATCGGTGTCGAGCGAATCGGAGTCGGAACCGGTGCCCAGCGACGCCGGATCAAGCGAATCGGTGTCGAGCGAATCGGAGTCAGAACCGGTGCCCAGCGACGCCGGATCAAGCGAATCCGAATCAGAACCGGTACCCAGCGAATCAGAGCCGTCGATGCCCTCGAGCGAACCGGTCAGCGGGCTCTCAGCGCCGGTCGAGCCGACGAAGAGGTCGACACCCAGGTCGATCGAGCCACCGAGGAGGCCGGTTCCGAGGTTGAGGTCGAGCAGCTCACTCTGAGCGTTGGCGACACCCGGCATGGCGCCGAGTGCGAGTCCGGAGGCGGCGATAACGGCGATCATCCGCTTGGTGTTCTTCATAGGAATTGCCTTCCTGTTGTTGGTGACGACCCAGCGACCCGGGTTCTCCCCCTCGTCGCCCGGTCCGGTGTGCAGCCCTGGGGCTACTCACCGTCGGATCGTGTCACCACCCTATCGAGCAATTTTCTGGACTTGTTACAAGAAGTCTCGTTTAGGCACAGGTAATGCCCAGCCGCGCGATTACGCCCAGACTCCGTGGTCCGGACGATGATTGCTGCTGAAAGACCGCTCCCATGCGACTACCTCGGCTTATGTGAACCTTAATAAGTGAGCTTTTGGTTATAGACTGTTCTATGGGAGACCAATTAGTGACATTGATCACTTCTCACCTACATTTGACCGACTCGCCGTCAACACGCTGCGCCACGGGCTCTGACATGGATAAATGTGAGGCTAACCTCGGATAAATCTGTCCCCGATCCAGGAGCGCCATGACACCGAACAGCAGCGGAGTTCAGTTCCCCACCGATTCGGCCGGGAACCGCTCGTCCGGGCGGCTGGCCAAGCAGGTCGTCGCCGACGCACTGTCCACCGTGGACCCGGCGGCGGGCGAGCGGGTCCACAGGATCAAGGACTGGCGCAAGGGATACATCCAGCCCTTCACCGAGATGGTCAGTGCGGGCGTCGCCGATGCCGCCGCGTGGGACGGGGTGGCCCGCGCCGCCCTCGACTCGCTCCAATCCAGGATGGTCGGCGTTCATGAGGTCGACGGCCAGGAGGTGGAGACCCCGATGGCGGACTACCTCGCCGTCGCCCCCTCCACGTCCACTCCGGGAACCGAGACGGTCCAGGGGACGGCGGCCCCCGCCACGGAACTGTCCATCCCCTACCGCGGTGAGGAACTGACCGGCGCGATGCTGCGGGCCCGGCTCGACAAATGGGTCGATTCCGGGGTGATCGAGCCGAGCTGCGCGGACGCTCTGAAGTTGGTGCAGGAGAATCCTGAGTGGCTCGCTCTGCCGGGCCGCGCGATGCTCGTGCTGGGCCTGGGCTCGGAGATGGGGCCCGCCGCCCGGTTGTTGCGGTGGGGCGCCGACGTCCTGGGTGTCGACCTCCCCTCGAGCCCGGTGTGGGACCGGTTCCGCGGGCAGGCTCCAGGGTTCGCCGGCCGGCTCCACTTCCCCACGGACACGGACGGCCGGCCGGGCATCGACCTGCTCACCCAGCTCCCCGAGCTCGCCGCCTGGGCCCGAGCGGCCGCCCCGGCCCCGCTCACGGTGGGCAGCTACTTCTACGCGGACGGCGGAACCCACGTCCAGCTCTCGTCTGCGGCCGACGCCCTCGTCGTCGACCTGTTGAAGGACGGAACCGCCGACGCGCTGGCCTACCTCGCCACCCCCATGGACACGTTCGTGGTCCCCGCCGATGTCCGCCGGGCCTCGGACGCGGCGCTGGCGGCCCGCAAGGCCACCGACGTCAAGAAGATCGTCGGCACCCTGACCCGACAGAAGGTCTTCCACCGCAACTACGAGAAGGGGCACGGCCCGGCGGTGCACGACGCGCTGGTCCCCCAGCAGGGCCCCAACTACACGCTCGCCAAGCGGGTCCAGCGGTGGCGCGCGACCACCGCGTTCGCGGACGGATACACCGTCTCCGTCAACGTCGCCCCCGCCACCGACACCCGCTCGGTCACCAAGAACAAGATCCTCGCCGCCACGTACAAGGGGGCGCACGCGTTCGGCATCGAGATCTTCGAACCCGCCACCTCGTCGGCTCTGCTCGCCGCCTTGTTGGTCCACGACCTCAACGTGGGACGGCCGGACGTCGGGGTGCAGTGGGAGCACGAGTCCCACGGGGCGGCCTCGGGAGGGTTGTGGCGCCAGCCCTACCTGCCGCGGACCGCGCTGCCCGTGGCCGCACTGCTCGGTACCGTCAAGAGGTAGGAACACGCCCCGGACCGATCTGCCGGTCCGGGGCCCGCCGGTGCCGACAGAGTAAGGACCCCGCCATGCCGAACCCGTTCTCCAAGAGCTGGAACTACCTCAAGGCCTCGCTCGACAAGAAGGTCGACGACAACGCGGACCCCAAGATCCTCGTCCGCCAGGCCATGGACAACGCCCGCCAGCAGCACAAGTCGGTGACGGACCAGGCAGCCGCCGTGATCGGCAACGCCAAGCAGCTCGAGATCGCCATGGGCACCAAGTCCCGGCAGCTCGACGAGGTGCAGGGCCAGATCCGGCAGACCCTCCAGGTGGCCGAGTCGGCGCGTGCCGAGGGGGACACCGCCCGCGCCGCCCAGTTCGACGCGCAGGCCGAGCAGCTGGCCGGCCGGATGGTCACCCTGGAGCAGGACCTCGAGAACACCAAGCAGCTGCACGGGCAGGCGGTGCAGGCCGCCGAGCAGGCCAAGCAGGCGGTCAGGGAGTCCGACCAGCGTCTGCGCGAGACGCTCGCGCAGGAGGACCAGCTCCTGCTCCAGGCCACCCAGGCGGAGATGCAGCACCGGACCGTCGATTCCATGTCCTCGCTGGAGGGGGTCGGCGGCGGCAACTCGCCCACGTTCGACGAGATCCGCGCCAAGATCGAGGGCCGCTACACCACGGCGCTCGGCAAGCAGGAGCTCGCGGAGGCCACGGGGTCCCCGTCCAGCGCGCAGCTCGACGCCGCCGCGTTCACCCGCGAGTCGGAGGGCAGGAGCAAGCTCGAGCAGATCCGGGCGTCCATGGGTCTGAGCGGTGGCGGCACCGCCGTCGAGGGCGCCGGAACGGGTGGCGCCGCCGACCGGCAGCTGACCGGGGGCACCGGAGCCGACGGTTCCGCGGACGCCGCGACGCCCACCGAGCAGACGGGGACGAGCCCCACCCCGCAGGACGCCGGGACCCCGGAGCCGGGCCCCTCCGACCTCTCCGGGCCGACGCTCCCCCGCGACACCAGGGAGTAGAGGTCGCCCACCGGAAATCTGCCCTCGCCATCGCGCCGATGCGCGATACGCTGATGTCGGCGCTGCGCTGACACCTCACCCGGCGCCTCTCTGATCGCGAGGAGACGCCATGTCCACCACGCCCACGGCCTCCGGATACCTCGACGACTCGGGAGCCGTCGTGTTCCCCCGCCGCCTGCCCATGTCCCGCGAGCAGGCGTGGGCCGCCGTCACCGACCCGGCCCGCACCGCCCGGTGGATCGGCCCGTGGTCGGGTGACCCGGCGTCCGGCACCGTCCAGCTCACCATGACCGCCGAGGAGGGCGATCCCGTCGACGGTGTCGAGGTGGTGACCTGTGACGCGCCGGGGCTCCTGGTCGTGCGGACCGGACCGGGCGGGTGGCTCCTCACCGTGAGGATCGAGGGCGACGACGACGAGGCCGTCATCTCCCTGGAACAGGACATCGCGGACGCCGAGTCCGCCTCCTCGATCGGTCCCGGGTGGGAGTACTACCTGGACCGGTTGGTCGAGGCCGAGGCGGGACGGGATCCGGACGCGCTGAAGTTCGAACCCGACTACTACCCCGGTCTCGCCGAGTACTACCGGTCCCTGCTGGGCGGCTGAGCGGTCCGGAGCGGCCCGCACCGCTCCCTTCACGCCATCCCCATCCCAGACCCCTTCGATGACGCCGCACGTCCCGCCGCCCCGGCGCCCCGGCGCGTCCTTCACATCGGTCGTGGTCGGAACACCATGTCGTACCCCGTTGCTAGGGTTTCCCTATCGAACACACGAGCGATCGCCTCGCTATCGCAGAAGGGGGAGCCGGATGTCGGCAGAACACGGTTCGGGGATCGCGGCGGCCGGCCTGGCCGCCCTCGACGCCCTCCGCACGGAGAACCGCGCCGCTGCCGCCCGCCTGCAGGCCTGCCACGATCTCCTGGCACTGTGCGAGGAGCAGCAGTTCGCCCGAGACGTCGAGGCCGGGTACTACGACCCCGACGGGCCGGAGCGCCCGCGCGACCACGCGGTGCTCGACCCGTTCGACGTCGCCTGTGCGGAGCTGGTCGCCACCTACGGTGTTCATCACCACCGCGCGTCAGCGATGCTCACACTGGCCCGGGATCTCGTCATCAGCTTTCCGGGGATCGTCGAGGCGATGGGGTCCGGCCTCCTGGACGAGCGCACGGCGGGGATGCTCGTCCGGCAGATGCGGACGGTCGACCACTCCGTCCTGGACGCTGTGCACCGACTGGTCGTGGACTGGCTGCTGGACTCCATCGACTCCGGCGAGCGGCCCGGCCGCAACGCGATCCTCGCCAAGACCGACAGCATCATCGCGGACTTCGACCCGGAAGGGGTCCTGGCCCGGCGTGCTGCCGCGGCGCGTGAGCGTCGGGTCAGCGTCCGGCGCGGGGTGGACGGCATGGCCGAACTCCGTGCACACCTCACCTCGACCGAGGCGTCCGCGATCCACGAGGCGCTCGGGCACACCGCCGGGGAACGGTTCGATCGCGAGAAGCGGGCCCGGATCGAGGCCGTCCGCAACGGCACCGGGCCGGCGTACGACCCGCATCCCCGTACCCGCCAGCAGCACCGGGCGGATGCCCTCGTCGATGCGATCCTCGGTACCGGCGATCAGGGCGACGGCGACGGTGCCGGTGGCCGGCACGCGGGCAGCGGCCCGGCCGGACTCGCGCCCGGGCCGCAGATCAGACCGATCATCACCATCCTGGCCCCTCGCGGGCCGGGCGAGGAGCCCGAGGTCTACCTCCCGCGAGGCGGCCCCGCGTCGATCGACGCCCTCATCGCTCTGCTCGCCCGCAGTGTCGGCGCCCACATCTCCCTCCCCGACCCCGAGGCCGGGTCCGCGGACCCGGTCGGCGGTGCGCGCCGCTACCGGATCAGCGGTGAGCTCGCCCGCCGGATCCGGCTACGCGACGGCACCTGCCGTCACCCCGGATGTTCGGTCTCCGCCGAGGACTGCGACGTGGATCATGTCGTGCCGTTCGACCATTCCGAACCGAGCCGGGGCGGCCAGAGCGTCGAGGCCAATCTCATGTGCCTCTGCCGGCGACACCACAGGTTCAAGACCTTCCACACCTGGTATTACCGACTCCTGCGCGACGGAACGCTGACCGTTGTCACGGAGAGTGGTCACACCATCACCACCCTCCCCGACGGCCCCCTGGCCAAGTGGCGGGACCGCACGTGCAACGGGCCCGAGGCGCCTCCCGGACCCGGCTCCCCCGACCGACCCTGGCTCCGCTCCCGGCCCCTCAGCACCCACTGGTACAGGCGGGCGTGCCGGATCGCCGCGCAGCGACGCGAGAACGCGGCCGCGGCTCGGGATGACGGGCTGGTCGGTGACGACCACGACCCCCCGCCCTTCTGACGCCCCGGCGCCGACGCCCTTCACCCGCCCGGTCAGCGGTGCTTGAGCAGAACCGCGCGGATCCCCTCATGGAATCCGTCGCGCAGCCGAACCCGCTGCGCCTCGGTCAGGGTGAACTCGTTGAGCATCTGACAGGCGAACTGCAGTAGAGGGCGGTCCACCGCCGGTGGGAGCACGCCCCCGGAGAGCAGGTGGGCCTGGTCTCGCTGCTCCTCGGTGGCGGCCTGCTCGTACCACCAGGTCGCGTACTGCTGGCCCACGTCGAACGGGGTCTGCTCGCCGAACGAGGTCCACACCTCCTCCGAGAGGGGCACGAACTTGGAGCGGAGCGGGCGGCGGTGAGGGGCCATCATCGACGGGCTCGGGCGCGACGCCCCGTTGGGCGGAGGGCCCGGCGTCGACGTCCTGGCCTGCGCCCGAGCCGGGGACGGCGGCTGTGACTGGGGCTCGGATTCCTGGGGCTCGTCTTCCCGTACCTCGCTGTCCCGGGGCTCGCCCTCCGAGCGCCGGGGCCGGTGCGGCGACTGCGGCTGGGGCTCCGGCCGTGACCCACGGACCTTCCCCGCCGGCCCCGCTCCGGCGCCCGGCTTCGCACCGCGCTCGTTCGCGGGCGTCAATCCCGCGGCGGTCTCGGCGCCATCGATGTCAGCAGCATGGATCTCGGAGATCGCCGCGCAGTCCTGTTCATCTGCCGCCCGCTCCTCGGCGTCGGCGGCCCACTCCTCGTCGGCGATCGTCAGGCTGGTCTCGTCGGCCACCGAGGTGGCGGACGCGCGATCGGACCTAAGATCCACCTCGACCATCCCCACCGACTCCTCGCCGACCGGCTCGCTGGCGTCGTCTCCGGGCGCGGTGGGCCGCTCGGCGGACGATCGCACCTTGGGCGGGATCGGCCCCTCCAGAACCCTGATCTGCATGGCGTCGTGGAAATCGGTGCGCGGATCCAGCACCAAGGTCGTGTCGCACGCGTGGCGCAACGCAGAGGAGATGGAATCCCAACCGAACCCCACCAGGTGCATCCGCACACCTGCGTCCACCGCCACCCGGACCCCCGGGATCATGTCGGCGTCCCCGGTGACCAGCACCATGTCGGAACACTGCCCCTTGTAGGCGGCCTGGATCATGTCCGCGACCAGAAGAGTGTCGACGGCCTTCTGGGTTCGACGCTCGCCCCATTCGATCAACTGACCCGCGCGCAGCTGAACGCCCTCGATCACGCGGAGCGTGCGCTGGTACCGGTGCGGGCCGGAATCCGGGATCCCGTCGTACCAGTTCTGTCGTTGGACCGGCTGGTCCACGAGACCGTGGGCGACCTGATCTAAACGGTGTACGACCGTGGCCAGGGATATCTCCAACTGACCGCGCGCACCCTCCTCCCAAGAGTTGTAGAAGCTAGCTAGTAGATACGAGGTATCCACTAGAACCAGTGTCCGTTCGAGCATGATGATCACTACCTATCACTTTGTCTACGTTGGACTTCCAGCATGCCGCAGGGCGGACGACCCCGCAGGGCCCGCCACCGATCACAGAAGGACACCCACCATGTCGAGCCCCACCGCCACCCCTCCCGAGCTGACCGGAAAGGTCGTGCTGGTCACCGGGGCCGCCCGCGGGCAGGGCCGGGCCCACTGCGAGGCCTTCGCGGCCGCCGGGTGCGACGTGATCGCCCTGGACCTGTGCCGCGACATCGAGACGGTCCCCTATCCGATGGCCCGGCCGGAGGACCTCCGGGCCACCGCGGAGGCCGTCCGGGCGCTGGGGCGCAGGTGCGTGACCGCGGAGGTCGACGTCCGCGACCTGCCCGGGATGCGGGAGGCCGTCGATGCCGGGGTCGCCGAACTGGGCGGACTCGACTTCGTGGTGGCCAACGCCGGGGTGTCCCCCCAGCCCTCCGCCTCCTGGGAGCGCTCCGAGGAGGAATGGGACACCACCCTGGACATCAACCTCAAGGGCACCTGGGTCACCACGACGGCCGCGATCCCCCACATCCTGGCCACCGGCCGGGGCGGGTGCGTCGTGATCATCAGTTCGATGGTCGGCCTTCGCGGCGCACCGTTCACCGCCAGCTACACGACCTCCAAGTGGGCGGTCCGCGGGCTGGCCAAGTCGCTGGCCGGCGAGCTCGGCTTCTCGGGCGTGCGGTGCAACTCCATCCACCCCGGCAACGTCCGCACCCCCATGATCGAGAACCCGTCGATGATCGCCATGATGACCGGGGGCGAGGGCACGACGCTCGAGGACGCGGCCGAGACCTTCAGCGGGATGAACCAGCTGCCCGAGCCGTGGGTCGAGGCGTCGGCGATCTCGTCGATGGCCGTCTACCTGTGCAGCGCCGCCGGCGCGGGAATCACCGGGGCCTCCATCCCGATCGACCTGGGCGGAAGCGAGAAGTTCGGGTTGTGACGGCTCGGGCTCGGGGCGCGGACCTGTGCCTAGGGCAGGAAATGCACTCCGGCCCGCCTCTCGGATGAGAGGCGGGCCGGGGTAGCGAGCCGGTTCAGGGGGCCAGGTTTCCCACCTGGCCGCGCCTGATCAGGTGGACGGCGTGGGCGCCACCGGGCGGGGAACGCTGACGGTCGAGCCGGTGGCGGTCCACACCAGAGTCCAGAAGATGTCGACGATGGGCTGGATGGCCTGCAGGAAGATGTCGTTGGCGCTGCTCATGATGTGTCCCCTTGTGATCCGTACTGAAAGCGTACTTGCGTATCTGGCGGTCTGGTGGTCCCCGTTGCCGCCGGGCTCCAGCAATTCCCTCGAGCCCCCGCGGCGCGTGACAACCCCTATGTCGCCGCGAACCCGGTCGACGTTACACAACCGTGACAAACGATGTGGCATCGACAGGCTCCGCCGCTGGCCAGAGCGCCGTAGCCTCGAGTGTGACCCAACCAACTAAACCCTACCTACGCGACCGTAAGTTACGGTACCGTAGGTTCATGGCTATCACGGACATCCCGGAATTCGCACACCTCTCCGAGGCCGACATCGAAGCCCTCGGCGAGGAACTCGAGCAGATCCGCCAGGACATCATCGGTTCCCTCGGCGAGCGGGACGCGACCTACATCCGCAACACGATCCGCTTCCAGCGCGCCCTCGAGGTGGGCTCTCGTGCACTGCTGATGGTCGGGTCGCGCAACCGCACCGCGTGGGCCATCGGCGCCGGCGCGCTCGGGCTCTCCAAGATCGTCGAGAACATGGAGCTCGGGCACAACATCATGCACGGGCAGTGGGACTGGATGAACGACCCGGAGGTCCACTCCACCACGTGGGAGTGGGACATCGTGGGCACCGCCGAGCACTGGAAGCAGACCCACAACTACATCCATCACAAGTACACAAACATCGTCGGCCTCGACGACGACGTCGGGTACGGAGTGCTGCGCGTGACGCGCGACCAGCGCTGGCACCCGTTCTTCTACGGCAACCTCGTCTACAACGCGGTGCTCGCACTGCTGTTCCAGTGGGGCGTCGGTATCCAGCATCTCGAGCTGGGCAAGGTCGCGAAGGGGCGGGACGACCGCCGCGAGACCATGAACAAGCTCGGCCTGTTCGCCAAGAAGGCCGGGCGCCAGCTCGCGAAGGACTACGTGTTCTACCCGGCGCTCTCCCGCAAGGGCTGGAAGTCCACGTTGACGGCCAACCTCGCCGCCAACGGCATCCGTAACGTGTGGACCAACGCGGTGATCTTCTGCGGGCACTTCCCCGACGGCGCCGAGAAGTTCACCAAGAAGGACGTCGAGAACGAGACGCGCGCCGAGTGGTACCTCCGTCAGATGCTCGGTTCCGCCAACCTCACCGGCGGCCCCGTCATCGACTTCCTCTCGGGCAACCTGTCGTACCAGATCGAGCACCACATCTACCCCGACATGTCGTCCAACCGCCTGGCCGAGGCATCGGTCCGGGTTCGCGAGGTGTGCCGCAAGTACGACCTGCCGTACGTGGCGGGCCCGCTGCCCGTCCAGTACTTCAAGGCGTGGAGGACCATCGCCAAGATGTCGCTGCCCGACCACATGCTGCGGCGCACGGCGGACGACGCCCCGGAGACGCACTCCGAGCGCATGTTCGCGGACCTGCCCAAGCCCCTCCCGGCGCAGGAGGAAGGGCAGCGGGCCGGCCTGCAGACGGCACTGACGTACTCGGCCAGGCGGCGCGCCCGCAAGGTCGCCTCGGCGGCCTGACCCGCCCGGCCACCCTCCGGACGCCCCGACACCGAAACCGGTGTCGGGGCGTCCGTTGTTTCGATCCAGGAACGGCATCCCGGCGATAGGCTGACCCTCTAGTCGGCAGCGACCCGCGCTACAGCGGTCGAGCCGAAGGCCTGTGAACCACGACGACGGGAGCCACCATGGAGGACCGGCGCATGCTCATCGCCGATTCGGCGATCGAGGTGGTGGCCAGGGACGGCGTCCGCGCGCTGACCCACCGCGCCGTGGACTCCGAGGCCGGACTGCCCTCCGGCTCGACCTCCTATTATTGCCGGACCCGTGCGCAACTCCTCTCACTCACCGTCGACAGGCTCACCTCCCTCCTGCGCGGGTTCGTCGAGGTGTCCGGGATCCAGGAGCTCGCCTCCTCCGATGCAGACGACGTCCTGGCGATGCTCACGCGGATGATCGAGGGCCTCCTCGCCGACTACCGCGGCGAGCTGGCAGCCCGCTCCGCGCTCATCATGGAACTCACCGGCAAGGACGACACCACCGATCTCGTGGCCGCCCTGCTCGACCCGAGCGACCTCGCCGGCGCTCTCGACGCCGCCGGGCTGCGTGACCCCGCCGCCGCCGCTCTGGACCTCCTGGCCGTGTACGAGGGGCTGCTCTGGGAGCGCACCGTGGGCCGGCTGGCCGGCGCCGAGGTCGACCACGAGCACGACGCCGACCTCCTGGGGTCTGCACTCTCGCGCCACGAGCACCGCGGCGGACGCCTCTTCGGCCTCCTGCGCTGAGCTCTCGCCCCTCGGGGCAATGATTCGCCTTACACCACACGCCCGGCTGCGGCTCGCTCTCTGACGCGCGCCCAGACGCGGCGGCGTAACCGCTTAGGTTTACCTTGCTTGAGGTTTAAGGTTCTCACAGTCTAGAGTTCCGCCCCAGAAGCACCGTGATACGTCAGCCATGTGTCAAGACTGTCTGTTTCGTGCCTCTGCCACCCCTCCGTCCGGGCATCCTCACAACTGGTGATAACCACTGTGCGGGTGCATGTATGCGGTGTTCAGTTGCGAATCCGGGCCACTCTTCCGGGTCCGGATTCGCCTGAACGGTCCATCCTGGGGCATCCCGGCCGCCACTCGACCGGGACGGTGGGCTGAACTGAGGCCACGGATTAATCAGATTGTTTTGACAATCACAGCTGATGTGCCATAGTGATTCACGTCACTGATTCACAACGAATCGGACGCACCCCTCCCCTCGGGTCGACCGACCCCCGCACCAGAAGGACGGTTCATCATGAGCCAGGTTGCTACTTACTTCTTCACCCTCTTCGCCCTCGCCGGCGACCGGTTCGATGACCGCAAGGACCGCGGCGCTACGGCCGTGGAGTACGGCCTGATGGTCGGGCTGATCGCGGTCGTGATCATTTTCGCGGTCATCTTCTTGGGTGACACTCTTCTCGGTGTTTTTGAGACGGCCGGAGAGGAGCTCGACGGGGCAGTCAACCCGGCAGGTTAGAAGCGCCGTAGCTGAGTTCCCGGCGCAGCGACCCACCTAGTGGGCGCTGCGCCGGAGGCAGTTTTGTCGAAACCCCTTAGACCCCTCCAGAGGACCTATCGTGACCACACCTCTCAGTGATCGCGGAGCCGCGGCATTGGAGTTCGCGATCGTTGTCCCGGTTCTCCTCGCCCTCGTCCTCGGAATAATCGAGTTCGGTCGCGCATACAACATCCAGACCACACTCTCCAACGCCGCGCGTGACGGCGTGCGAGTGATGGCACTGGAGAACAGCGTCACGGCGGCTCGGACGGCCACGCGGAACTCCGCTAGCCCGCTGGACCTCTCTCGCGCGACGATCAGCGTCACCCCCACCAGCTGCGCGGCCACCTCGACCACCCCGGCCGGCACGGCCACGGTCACCATCACCTACCCTCTCGAGCTGATCTCCGGGTTCCTCCCGATCGACGACTTCACCCTGACCGGCAGAGGAACCATGCGATGCAACGGCTGAAGGACGACCGCGGCGCGGTCAGCGTCATGGTCGCGCTCCTGATGATCCCCCTGATCGGCTTCGCCGCCATCTCGGTCGACATCGCCTCCGTCTACTCCGAGCGGCAGCAACTCCAGACCGGTGCGGATGCCGCAGCGCTGGCAATCGCACAGGACTGCGCGCGCGGCAACTGTCGCACCCCTAGAGACACGGCTCAGCAGTTCATCGCCGCCAACACCATCGACGCCGAGGCTACCGCCGGGGTGGTCCCGGCACCCACGCCGTCCTCCGGGCGGGTGTCCGTGACGGGCTCCGGGGTGCGCGAGCACTGGTTCGCTCCCGTCCTCGGGATCAACGAGACCGCGATAGCGGCATCCGCCACGACGGGGTGGGGGGCCCCTACCGGCGGCAGAGCGGTACTTCCCCTGACCTTCTCGCTGTGTGACTTCAGGGCACAGACCGGTGGCGGGATGCCATCGGGAACCGTCAGGCGCACCATTTTCGGATCGAAGACCTCCGGTGCCGTGGGCTGTACCGGCCCGTCCGGCAACCACGTCCCCGGCGGGTTCGGTTGGCTGAACGCGAACTCGGGAAGGTGCAGCGTCGCCAACCGGATCAACGAGGTCCTCTGGAGCGACCCCGGCAACTCGGTCCCCAACTCCTGCACGGACGCCGACCTGGTCGCACTACGTAACGCGACCGTGCTCATTCCGATCTTCGACGAGTCCGGGGACTCCGGCAGCAACGCCTGGTACCGCGTCTACGGATACGCCGCCTTCCAGATCACCGGCTATCGCTTCTCCGGTCGCGAATGGAACTCCAGCTGCAAAGGCAACGAGCGCTGCATCGAGGGGTACTTCACCCGCTTCGTCGACATGTCCGACGACTTCGACTACGGGCCCTCCGCCCCCGACATGGGCGCCTCCGTGGTGGCCCTGCTTCCCCGATAGGTAAGTGAGTCCCCTGTGAATCGTCGCGTCGTGGCCATCGTGGCCGCCGTCCTCCTCGCGGTGCTCGGCGCCGTGGTGCTGATCAGCTACGTCAACAACGCCGACCAACGAGCGATGGCCGATATGGAACCGGTCAGCGTGCTGGTGGCCACCGCTCCCATCGCTGAGGGCATCCCCGCCGAGGCGTTGGCAGAGCTGATCGCCACCAAGTCCATCCCCGCAGCAGCGGTGGGCCCCGGAGCCGTCACCGACCTCGCGGAGCTCGACGGACTGGTGGCCGTGACCACTCTGCAGCCGGGCGAGCAGATTCTCGCCGGCAGGTTCGCCGACCCGGCATCGATCCTCAAACCAGGAGAGATCCCGGCACCGCCGAACCTCCACCAGGTCTCGATCCCCCTCGCCGCGCCGAGGGTTCTGGGCGGGACCCTGACCCCGGGGACCACCGTCGGGGTGTTCGTGTCGCTTGGCCCGCCTCTGTCGCAGACCCATCTGGTGCTTCACAAGATCCTCGTGTTGAGAGTCCAGGGTGGAATAACCCCGCCTTCGGACTCCGAGACCACCGAGGACCCGGCAGCCACAGCAATGCCCGACGGCGGGATGATCGTCACCCTCGCGGTCAACGCCCGCGACGCGGAGACCATCGTGTTCGGCGCCGAACACGGGACCATCTGGCTGTCTGTGGAAGGACCCGAAGTGCCCCAGGACGGAACCCGCATCGTGACTCCAGGGAACGTGTACGAATGAGCCGCATCGTAGTGTTGACCGAGTCCGCCGACCTCCGCGACCGGATCCGGGCCGTGGTGGGAGATCATCTCGTGGACCTTCCCCTGGGTCCGCTCCCGTCCGACCCTGCTCGCCTGCTCGCCATGACCGGCGGAACGCAGCCGCTGGCCGTGGTGGTCCTCGACACGGGCCCCCACGACCAGGCGGCGGCTCTCGACCTGGCGGCCGGACTCCGGACCGACCAGACGGGGATCTCGGTAGTGCTGGTCAGTGACCGGCCCGAGGAGATCGGTTTCGCGGCCATGCGGGCCGGCGTGAGCGACATCGTGAACCCCGACGCCGATACGGGCGAGCTCGGGTGGGTCCTGGAACGGGCCCGCCGAACCTCCCGAGCCGGCCAGTCCGAGTCCGGTGGCGGACCCGGAGGTGCCGTCAACGGTTCGGAGACCCCACCCGGCCGGGTGATCAGCGTGGCCTCCCCGAAGGGCGGCGTGGGCAAGACCACCGTCGCCACCAACCTGGCCGTCGGACTGGCCCGGGCAGACCCGCACTCCACGGTCCTGGTCGACCTCGACGTCCAGTTCGGCGACGTGGGCAGCGCCCTCAACCTCTCGCCGGAGTACACCCTGGTGGACGTGGTCCACGGGCCCGCCGCGCAGGACACGATGGTGCTCAAGACCTTCCTCACGCAGCACGAGACGGGCCTGTACGTGGTGTGCGGACCGGGATCTCCCGCGGAGGCCGATTCCATCGGGGCGGAGGACGTCAGCCGGTTGCTCCAGACCCTGGCCTCGGAGTTCCGCTACGTGGTGGTCGACACCGCCCCGGGCCTGACGGAACTCACCCTCACGGTCCTGGACAACACCCACGACCTGGTCCTGGTGACGAGCATGGATGTTCCGGGGGTGCGCGGGCTGCGCAAGGAGATCGACATCCTGCGCGAACTCGGGATGGTCTTCACCGGCCGCCACGTGGTCCTGAACTTCGCCGACACCCAGAACGGCCTCACCAAGACGGATGTCGAGGCGACCATCGGCGCCGCGGTGGACATGATGATCCCCCGCTCGAAGGGCGCTGTCGCCTCGGTCAACCAGGGGATCCCCCTGCTGCAGAACGACAGACGCGACCCGGTGACCACCCAGCTGAAACAGCTCGTGGGTCGGTTCACCCCGACCCTCGCCCGCACTCCGAGGTCCCCGTCGGCGGTCGGCAAGTTCCTGGGCCGCCTCAGGCCCACGCCCGCGCCCGCAGGGGCGCGGAGCTCAGCGGGCACAGCGGGCTCGTCGGCCACCCGACCCGAGGGCCGGCACCGGCTACACAGAAACGAGAACAAGGGCGACACCCGGGGCGAGAACCGAGGAGAGCAGCGATGAGCCTGTCCGAGCGGCTCAGGGCCGCCAAGTCCCCCGACGCTGGTACCACCACGTTGTCTGCCGTCGCTCCGGTGCCGCCGGCCGCGGCTCCGCAGGCCACGACGCCAGAGCCCGTGCCGAGCCCCGAGCGCCGCACCCTCACCGCCCGCAAGGCCGCCCCGCACACGACCGGGGCCGACGCCGCCGCGACTCCGGCGGTCCCCGTTCCCGTCGTCACCCCGCAGGCCGAGGAGTCCTCGACGCCCTCCGCGGGCGGGGACGCACTGTCCAAGCTCAAGGAACGGGCCTCGTCGGCCCTGTTCGAGCGGATGGGGGCGCGGCTGAACAACCCCTCGCTCACCGAGGAGCAACTCCACGCCTTGGTGCGCAGTGAGCTGAACCAGGTGGTCGAGGAGGAGACCGTCCCGCTGACCAGCGAGCAGCGCAAGCGGCTCATCGCCGACATCCAGGACGACGTCCTGGGCCACGGCCCCCTCGAACGACTGCTCGCCGACCCCACCGTCACCGAGATCATGGTCAACGGGCCGGACATGATCTACATCGAGCAGAGCGGCAAGCTCTCCCGGAGCCCCGCGAGGTTCACCTCCGAGGAGGATCTACGCCGCGTGATCGAGCGCATCGTCTCCCGGATCGGTCGACGTATCGACGAGTCCTCCCCGCTCGTCGACGCCCGTCTGGCCGACGGCTCCCGAGTCAACGCCGTCGTCCCGCCTCTGGCGGTCAACGGCTCGTCCCTGACGATCCGCAAGTTCTCCCGGGACCCCTTCAAGGTCCCCGACCTGATCGGCTTCGGGACGCTCACCCCGGAGATGGCCGAACTCCTGCAGGCGTGTGTGCAGGCGCGGCTGAACATCATCGTCTCCGGCGGCACGGGCAGTGGAAAGACCACCTTGCTCAACGTCCTGTCGTCGTTCATCCCGGAGGGCGAGCGCATCGTCACCATCGAGGACGCGGTGGAGCTGCAGATGCAGCAGGACCACGTGGTGCGGTTGGAGGCCAGGCCGGCGAACATCGAGGGCAAGGGCGAGATCAGTATCCGCGACCTCGTGCGCAACTCCCTGCGTATGCGGCCCGACCGCATCGTGGTGGGCGAGGTCCGTGGCGGCGAGACCCTGGACATGCTGCAGGCGATGAACACCGGCCACGACGGGTCGCTGTCGACGGTGCACGCCAACTCCCCCCGCGACGCGATCGCCCGGCTGGAGACCCTGGTCCTCATGGCCGGGATGGACCTCCCGCTGCGCGCCATCCGTGAGCAGATCGCCTCGGCCGTGGACGTGATCATCCAGCTCACCCGACTGCGCGACGGAACCCGTCGCGTCACCGCGGTCACCGAGGTCCAGGGGATGGAGGGCCAGACCGTCACCCTGCAGGACGCCTTCCTGTTCGACTACTCCGCGGGCCTCGACGCGAACGGCAAATTCCTCGGCAAGCCGATCCCCACGGGTGTCCGGCCGCGGTTCACCGACCGCTTCACCGAACTGGGCATCACACTCTCGCCCCGGGTGTTCGCCACCCCCGGCGCGACCGGCCCTGCGGGGAAGCCACGGTGACCCAGAACAGCCTCTCCCCCGCGGTCATCGGAGTGGTGGCCCTCTCGATCGCGCTGCTGCTAGCGGGATACCTCCTGGTCCGGACGCTCACCCGCACGCGCCTCCCCCGCGAACGGCGGCGCCCCACAGACGCCGACGTGCCGGGCCCGGTGACCCGCGCATCGACCGCACTCACCACCGCGATCGACACGATCCTGCGCCGTCGGGGAACCCCCGGCGCCGGGGCCCTGGCGGAGGCCGGGGTGAAGATGCGCCTGCAGGACTTCGTCTTTCTCGTGATCGTGGCCGCTCTCGCGGCCACCGCGGTCGGGTTCGTCGCCTCCGGGCCACTGCTCGGAATCGTGCTCGGCGTCCTGACGCCGCTCGCGACCAAAGTGGGACTCTCCGTCAAAGCCGGTCGCCGCCGGGCCGCCTTCGCCGACCAGTTGGACGATTCCCTCCAGCTGATGGCCAGTAGTCTCCGGGCCGGACACAGCCTCCTCCAGGCCCTGGCCTCGGTGTCCCGCGAGGCCGAGGCGCCCACCTCCGAGGAGTTCGCCCGGATCATCAACGAGACCCGGGTGGGCCGCGAGCTGGCGCCGGCCCTCCAGGAGACCGCCGAACGCATGGGTAGCCAGGACTTCGTCTGGGTCACCCAGGCCATCGCGATCAACCGCGAGGTCGGCGGCAACCTGGCCGAGGTGCTCGACGGCGTGGGCCACACCATCCGGGAACGCAACCAGATCCGCCGCCAGGTCCAGGCCCTGGCCGCCGAGGGCAAGCTCTCGGCCTACATCCTCATGGCCCTGCCCGTCGGGATCGCGGGGTTCCTCTTCATGACCAACCCCGCGTATATGGTCCCGTTCACCCAGAGCCTGCTCGGATATGCCCTGGTCGCCGTGGCCCTGATCCTGCTGATCGCAGGCGGGTTGTGGCTGCGCAAGACCGTCAACATCAAGTTCTGACCCCGCCCCCGGCAACTGAGAAGGAGAGCACCGTGTCCCCCTCGGCCCTGTTCGCCGTCCTCGCCATCAGCCTGGCCGTGGCGCTGCTGGTCTGGACCGTCCTCGTAGGGCTCGGTGGGGATCGCGCGCGCACGGTCGCCAATCTCACCCTCGGCCTGGACACCGGGCCGGGCGTCGGGTCACCCACCCAGGAGGAGGAGTCGACTCCCGGGGCGCTCGTCGTGCTCGCCCGGCGTCTGACCCCGGGCGGCTCGATCAGGATGCTGGAGAAACTGCTCTCCCGCGCAGGCCGCCCACCCGGCTGGTCACTGGACCGTCTGCTGGTGCTGAAGCTCGCCCTGGGCCTGGGGGTCGGCACCCTGAGCGTGCTGTTCATCCGCAGCGCCGACGGGCCGCTCCCGGTGTTGCTCGGCCTCGCGACCACCGTGGTCTGCTACTTCCTGCCCGAGCTCCTGCTGCACAGCCGGGGCCAGGAACGCAGCCAGGCCATCCAGCTCGAGCTGGCCGATACCCTCGACCAGATGACCATCGCCGTGGAGGCCGGGCTGGGCTTCGACTCCGCCATGTCCCGGGCGGGCAAGAACGGGACGGGGCCGCTCGCCGAGGAACTGGTCCGGACACTGCAGGAGATCCAGGTGGGCCAGACCCGCAGGCAGGCCTACGAGTCCCTGGCCACGCGCACCGACGTGGCCGACCTGCGGCGCTTCGTCCGCGCGATCATCCAGGCCGACGCCTACGGCATCTCCATCGCCGACGTCCTGCGCACCCAGGCCGCCGAGATGCGGATGAAGCGCCGCCAGCGCGCGGAGGAGAAGGCCATGCAGATCCCCGTCAAGGTGATCTTCCCGCTGATCCTCTGCATCCTGCCGGTGCTGTTCATCGTGCTCCTGGGCCCGACCGCGATGAACATGATGGAGGCCTTCTCCTAGTGGTCCCGAGTCTCCCAGTGCTCCCGAGCAACACCGTGACCGTGATCCTCACCGCCGTGGTGTGCGGGGCACTCGCCGCGGCGCTGACCGGGCGGATCCGGTCCATCGCCGATTCCGACTCCCGCTGGCTGCGCTCCGGGCTACACGTGGGCCTGGCCGCAGCCGGTGGGGCCGGGGCCGCCGGGCTGGCCGGCGCCCTGCCCGAGCTGATCGCGTTCGCGGCGCTCGCGGTGGCCTGTG